>JAOZSY010000370.1 GCA_029939445.1 Bacteroidales bacterium | reverse complement strand
TAAGTAGGTGATTTTAGCCCAATTACTATCTACTTGATAAAGAAAAAAGTCCGTAATAACGGACTAAACTCTCGGAAAACCAAAATCTTATACTTAATTGATAAATAATGATTTATAAAGGAAAAATATTTGCTAATGAAAAATTATATAAATGGAGGTCTTTGTGGGTGGGCTTCCGCGGGACATTATCGAACCCTACCTTGCCGTCAGGTAGTACACCTAACAGGACTCGAACCGATACCAATTTTCAATTAGCCTTTATAATCAATTACATTTCAACTCTTTATCCTTAACTGTTTTTCCGAGGGCAAAGTCCGTAATAACGGACTTTTTTTTAACTCACTTTATTAAGTTTTTGCCCGTTTAAGCTCGGAAAGAAGGGGTTTTCCGAGCTTTTGGTCCGTTACTACGGACTTATTGCTATTGCCGAGCATAACTCTCAGAGAATATTTAGCAAGTAGATTAATACAAAAAAATACTATAATAATTGAAATTATCTTAATACATATTTAACTACCTTTGAAGCCTCAAAACTATATTAGTTAAGACAAATTGAATTATGAATATTATAGAAATTTCTGGAATTAAGAAGTACTTTCAGGTAGGAACACAGCTTGTAAAAGCACTTGATGGTATAGATTTAAATATCCGCAAAAACGAATATGTTAGTTTAATGGGTACTTCTGGCTCTGGAAAATCTACTTTAATGAACATACTTGGTTGTCTTGACACTCCTACTGCAGGCTCTTATATTCTTAATGACCAAAACGTAAGCAAGCATACCGACAATGAACTAGCTGAAATTCGTAATAAAGAAATTGGATTTGTTTTTCAGACTTTTAATCTACTGCCTCGCGCTACAGCCCTAGAGAATGTAATGCTCCCACTAGTTTATGCAGGACTACCTAAGGAACAGCGTATTGCAAGGGCTATTGAAGTATTAGAGCAGGTACAGTTGGCCGACAGAATGGATCACCGCCCAAATGAATTATCTGGAGGACAAAGGCAGCGCGTTGCCGTTGCTAGAGCTCTGGTTAATAGTCCTTCTATAATACTTGCCGATGAGCCTACTGGTAACCTCGACTCAAAAACCTCTATTGATATAATGGGATTATTTGAAAAAATTCATAAAGCTGGCAATACTGTAATAATAGTAACTCACGAAGAAAATATTGCGGAGCATACTCATAGAATTATTCGCCTAAAAGATGGAATTGTAGATAAGGAAGAAATTAACGAAAATCCAGTTAGTGCATTATAATCTATTTTTCCTCTCCCAAATATAAATCCATTGGCGAGATTAATATATTTGAATTTACAACATGATTTTGAAGCTCTCGATATTCTTCAAGCTCTTTCTGCATTTTTCTTTTTAAAGGCTCATCATCAATAAGTTCTATCTCCATAGTATCGTGTAGTTCATATAATAAATCTTCATTCAAATAGTATTTTCCATAGATATATTCGTTCAGCTCGCGAGAATTTCGCATTGGGAAATACCTATTATTTGCATGAAAAGCTACTGAGGTATCTAACTGAACCCCAATAGAGTGAGCAGTAGCACTACTCTTTAAATTATACTTATTGTATAATAAATTTTGAAGCGAAGGAGAAACGTCATTATGAGTAACTACGCCTCCAAACTCTTGATGAGTATTTAATAATGGACTATAAATTATTAAAGGAACACTATATTTACCAATACTATTTTTACCCTTAAAAATTACTCCATTATGATCGCCAGTAATAATAAAGATTGTCTTATTATACTCTGGACGTTCTTTATATCTTTTAAAAAACAATCTCAACTCATTATCCAATACTACAAATGACTTAAGTTTTTCGGATCTCTTCTGCAGAGCTAATCTAAGCTCATCGTTCTCAACCGATTGTATCATACTATCGGTATAAGACTTTAATAACTCAGGCTCTGTGGTAGCAAAGGGAGAATGAGTACTCAAGGTTAAGTACAAATCAAAATAAGCAGTATCGGAATTAATAAATGATTCTGCGGCTTTAAACAACACATTATCACCATAGCCCCAAGTATGTCCTGAGGTGCTTCTTGGCATTTTTTTGTAATCAGGAAAATTATAATAAATACTATCAATACCTGCAGCATTTACAAAGTCATCCATATGAGTAAATCCTGGCCA
>JAOZSY010000369.1 GCA_029939445.1 Bacteroidales bacterium | reverse complement strand
ATGGCAGGAATAGTAACCACGTATGTCGAAGCAATAAACAAGCCACCGAGAAACGACCAGCCATCACCTTTGAATTGTTGAATTGTCTCATAGCCTATATAAAGATTTAGAATGAATAAAATAAAAGAAGATAAGCCTAGCATTATTATTAAGAATATGCATTTCTTATTAGCTAATATCATTTTATTCAAAAAACTCATTTTAAATCAATATGTTTTAGTATTTATAAGACTCAATAGATTTCTTAATCTGTGATGCCGTAGCTTATAATTAATTCATGAAGTTTAATATCAGTATTATAAGCTTCGTTTATTTCAATACCAACCTTATGGTCTCCTTCCTTTTTCATTGCAATATGGAAACTAGGTTCAGTACCCCACCCATTTTCTTTTAAATTGGCAAAAGCATTTGCAATATATTCTTTAACTTTTTCATGACTTTCGCCCGATAAATCGTCAATGGTGTAGCGAATTACAAAATCGCCATTACCATTCCTTTTTATATTATTAAATTTAGCATCAGGATAAATAGAAATGCCATAGTCTTTGAGCATTTTCTCAAAGCCTTCCTTTGTCTGTAAATTTGGAACTTCCTCTTTTGTTGTTTCTTCAGAAGTTGCAATCGTTTGCTCATCATTGTTTGATGTTTGTTTGTTTGAATTTCCACAAGCTGTTAGTATTAACAATGCAGCTATGCTCATAATTACTGTTACTTTTTTCATTTTAAATTCTCCTTTATATTTAGATAAACATTTATTCTACATATTATCGCCAACGGGAGTTCACGCCTACCTGCCGTTAGGCAGGCATTAACCCCAATAAAAATCAGAACTAACATCATAAAATCCCATTTAACGGTTTTTGTGAGCAGCTAATGTGCTAATTATTTGGTTCTAATATCAATGGATTTATAATTAAATGCGTTGAGCACCTCTTGTAGTTGTAGGTCACGAATCTTGTACTGGTTTTAGTAAATAAAAAGACATTGGTTAATAGAAGGAACGCGAAAGGATTCGCGCACCAGCGGGGCACCAGCACCACTATGGTATTCGCGCGATATCGGGGGGTATTGATTAAGACATTTATTACTTTATTGTTTCGCAACAAAATCAGTGATTTTATTTACCTCTTCCTCTTCAATATAAGCACATTGCACCCGTGTTGGTTCAGAGCCATGAAAAATTAATATATTTTCATTAAGTAAATTAGCTCTTATAATCGGAGTAATAATATTGGAAGATAATTGTTGAGTTGCTATTACCAGATGAATCCCAACTGCTCTTGATAATTGTGCCAGCCTTGCTAATAACATTTCAATTTCTTTTTCTTCTTTTATTAAACTGGCAAACTCATCAATTACCACAACTATATAAGGTAGGAATTCGAATTTGCTCTTAATATCATTCGAATTTCCAATTATATTATCATTATATTCTTTAATATTTTTTGAATGAGTTTGCGCTAATAAGTCATACCTGTCATGCATTTTTTCATTAAGCGAATATAAAACATCTCTAATTTGTGGTGTCTTTGTAATTATTGGATCTTTGCAATTTGGGAAGCTTGTTAAGAAGTACTTTTCAATCTTTGTGTAAGAATTAAATTCTCTTTTCTTGGGGTCAATTAACACCAGCTTTAATTGTTCAGGAGATTTTTTATAAAGCAAAGAAGTAATAATTACGTTCAGTAAATTGGTCTTTCCAGCACCTTTACTTCCAGCAATTAAAACATGTGGCATTTTGGTCAGATCTGTAACCAATATTTCATTTGAGTCGGTTTTGCCTAATCCTATTGGTAAATCTAATGTTGAATTCTGAAACTCTTTTGAACTTATAATTGAATGAATTGTAACTTGATAGGAGTTCTCTTTTAAATTCTCTTCACTGCTTATTTTTTTTTCAAGAAGTTTAATTGAAGGAAGTCTGTATCCTTTTATACCTGTTTTCATTTTTCGCTTAAATTTTAATTTTCGCCTACTCTTCAAATTTTCGGCTTTCCTTTTTTACAAAAATATATCCCCAGTCCGCCAACCCGCGTCGTCCTCCCAAATTTCTTCTTGTAGTTTGGCAACATTTGACACTTTTGTAAGCTAAAGAATATATTCTATTGCCTTGCATACAACGTGCCGCATGTATAAATCGTTTTAGTGTTGCGCCTGCGGCTTATGATTTA
>JAOZSY010000138.1 GCA_029939445.1 Bacteroidales bacterium | reverse complement strand
CCGAGCAATTAGGTGATATTATTGATTTTGTAGATCAAAAAATGCCAGAGATTGACGGTATGGTAGTTATTTTTGGAACTCCAGGACTAGTACGTATTTTTGATGTTTATGATCTTTTGGATGAGAAAATGAAAATTGCTAAAAAGCCAATTTACCCAGTTCTTCCTTCTACTCTTACTGCAAACGAAGAGGTTAGTACTTTTCTATCGAAAGGTAGAATTAATTTCCCTGATGAGGTGAATCTTGGTAGAGCTCTTACAAAAATATATAATACTCCAAAACCTGCTGCTGCAGAAACTACTTTACCAAAGGTTAATATTGATGGAATAAGAAATATAATTACCAATTCAAAAGATGGATATTTAAGCCCTGAAGATGTTCAGGCATTGCTTGATGCTGCAGGTATTGCACGCGCTGGCGAGGCAGTGGTAGAAACTGTTGATGCTGCTGTAATAGAAGCTTCAAAACTTGGTTTCCCGATAGTAATGAAGGTTGTTGGGCCAGTTCATAAGTCTGATGTTGGTGGTGTGGTTCTTAATGTAAAAGATGAAGAAACCGTAGGTGCAGAGTTCGAAAGAATGATGCAAATTCCTGAAACTACAGCAATATTAATGCAGCCTATGTTGAGTGGAACCGAATTATTTGCTGGTGCAAAATATGAGGATTCTTTTGGACATATGGTGCTTTGTGGTATGGGAGGAATTTTTATTGAAGTTTTAAAAGACGTTTCCTCTGCCCTTTGTCCCATAGAAAAAGATAAGGCCTATGAGATGATTCGTGACTTGAAAAGCTATAAAATAATAGAAGGAGTACGAGGGCAGGAAGGAATTAATGAAGATGCATTTGCGGATGCAATTTATCGTCTTTCGGCACTACTTTATTATGCTCCAGAGATTATGGAAATGGATTTGAATCCACTATTGGGAACTGCTGAAAAAGTTGTTGCTGTGGATGCTAGAATTAGAATTGAAAAGTAATTAAAATAATCATCGTATCCTTCGGCTCCGCTCAGGGTACGATGAATAATTAACAAACATAAAAATGATAAAAGAAGAAATAATACAAAGAGCAGACGAATATCTTCAGAAGTTAAGCGATTCGGATATTGAGAAATATCAGCGAACCATTAGCAAAGAGCAGAAGAATATTGTTGATTATGTGATGTCAATGGGTGATATTTTTGAAGATGAGGACGAGTTTTTCAATAAATTCCTATTCTTCTTTATGCTTGTACACCGCTCGTATACCAATCGTTTTAGATTTCTGCCAGAAATAACCAAAGATATTATTCTTACTATTGAAGAGAGGGATCAGAAGATTATGGATGAAATGCAGGAGATGGATCCCGAAATATTTGAACAAGAGTTTGATGAATTAATAAAATCTCATCCCCAAAGAATGATGATAGATTTTATTACTCTCGATCTTTTTGAAAGTGATGAAGAGCAATATGATGATAATCGCCAAGATTTGGATAATATTATCTTTTTCCTAATATTTACCATTATCAATATCTATGAAGAAAGCTTGGTCCTTAGTCAGAAGACGAAAGGGTAAATTAAGTATATCTTAGATTAATAAATTCTTATAATGCACCCAAAAAACCTTTCCATAGCTGATTATAATTATCCTTTATCAGAGGATAAAATCGCTCAGCATCCTGTAGCCCAGCGTGATAAAAGCAAGCTGCTAATTTCCAATTTAGGAGAAACTAGTGAGGCTATTTTTGAGAATATTGCTAACTATTTGCCCAATGATAGCCTTATAGTATATAATAATACTAAGGTAATAAGGGCAAGAATGCAGTTTAAGAAATCTACAGGAGCAAGGATAGAGATTTTTATTCTTGAACCTCTGAATCCTACTACCGAAATTCAGAATTCATTTTCTGTAATGGGGCAATGTGAGTGGAAATGCCTTGTGGGAAATGCCAAAAAATGGAAAGAAGGAGAGCTGGAATTGCAAATGCAATATAATGGTGAGCAATTTACTATTTTTGCTTCTAAGGGAGAAAATATGGGCAATTCATTTCATATAAATTTTCGATGGGAGCCTGCGTATTTAACATTTTCTGACGTATTAATTGCCACAGGGAGCATTCCTCTGCCTCCTTATATGAAACGCGATACCGAGCAGGAAGATATTGAAAGATACCAAACAATATATGCAAAGCATCAGGGTTCTGTGGCGGCGCCAACTGCTGGGCTGCATTTTACTGATGCGGTGGAAAAGTCTTTGGAAGAAAAAAGTATTAAAAAGAACTACGTAAGCCTTCATGTGGGTGCGGGTACTTTTAAACCTGTTTCTAGTGAGAAGATTGAAGGTCACGAAATGCATACCGAGCAAGTGGTTATTAATAAGCAATTGGTAGAAGATTTATTGAGATATTCTGATAAAAAAATCATTGCCGTGGGTACTACTACTACCCGAAGTTTGGAGAGTATTTATTGGTATGGAGTGAAGCTTTTGCAGGATATGAGTGCAAGTTTTCATATCAAACAATGGGACCCTTATGACAACGAATTTGCAAAATATGTAAATGTTGAGCGAAGTCTGAAGGCTGTAATAGAATATATGAATGCAAACAATATTGATGAGCTACATGGCGATACTCAAATAATAATAGCCCCAAGCTATAAGTTTAAAATTATTGATATACTAATAACTAATTTTCATCAGCCAAAGAGCACTCTACTACTTTTGGTGTCAGCATTTTATGGTGAAAAGTGGAGAGATTCGTATAAGTATGCTCTAGATAATAATTTTAGGTTTTTGAGCTATGGAGATTCTTGCTTATTCTTTAAAAGTGAATTGAAAAAATTTAAGTTGAAATAATCATTTTCCTCCCAAAACATCTCTAAGATTATTAAAATACTCTCTAAACGGATGGTCTTTATCGTCTTGCAAATCCTTTTGTCGTTTTCTTTGCTTTTCAATGATATCTTGTTTTGCTTGCACTATTGATGTATTAATTTCGAAACCTATTAGCAGAATAAAGGCACTAATATACATCCAAACCATTATTATAATTAGAGTAGCAATGGATCCATATAGTACATTATACTTACTGAAGTTGGAAATATATAGGTTGAATAAAAATGCAACTAAAATATATACAACAGTAGTAAATGTAGCACCTAGTGATATTAACCTAAAACGTTTTTCATAATTTGGGGCATACCAATAAATAAAGGCAATTTGGAAAAATAGCATAGCTATTCTTAATATCCAATCCAGTGTAACTAGAACATAATAGGAAGTTCCTTGTACCATATAACCTAGTCCTACAATGGCTTCTATAATGTATTTATCGAAAATAAAGCCCGCAATAGTAATAATATTTGCTATAAAGAAAACTATAAAAAGTACAAATGCTGTTTTATGAACATTTAAATATGAACGGCTTTCTTTTATATGTATCGATGAATTAAAGGCAACTATAATACTGTTAAAGCCATTGGTAGCAAACCACATGGATAAAATAAAACCAACGGAAAGTATTCCGTTCTGAGGTTTAGTTATTATTTCGTTAAGAATAACTACCACACTTTCGTTAGTATTTGCAGGAAGAAAATCTACAATATATTCCATTAATTCTATTTGGAATCCTTGAATGGGAATAATTGGAATAAGTGCAAATATGATTAGTAGAGTAGGGAATAGAGCCATTAAGAAGTTATAACTAATTGCGGCAGCCCTTTGCGGGAGCACTCCTGCAATAATGGCATCAATAAAAAGTCTGCCAACATCGTAAATTGCAATTCCAGCAAAGCCAGGAAATGACACTTTTTTAGCCTTCTCAATTAAGTTATCAATCCTTTTGGAGTTCCTTATACGTTTTTTTAAACTCAAATCTAATTATTTATAATTGGTTTTATTATCTAAAAAGCTACTAAGCTCATATCTTGACTTTTAATATGGTGAGTTAGTGCACCTACACTTATATAATCAACACCAGTTTCGGCATATGAGCGAATAGTTTCAATTGTAATGCCGCCAGACGCTTCCGTTTCGTAGCGTTTATCTATTAGTTTTAGCGCTTCCGATATTTGATTAGGAGAATAGTTATCTAGCATTATTCTATGAATATTGCCTTTTTTAAGAACTTGCTCTAGCTCGTTATTATTACGTACCTCTATCTCTATCCTTAAATCTAAACTATTATCCGATAAGTATTTATTACAAGAATCAATGGCTTCTGCTATTCCGCCTGCAAAGTCAATATGGTTATCTTTAATCATAATCATATCGTAAAGAGCAAAGCGATGATTCTTGCCACCACCAACTTTCACCGAGTATTTCTCGAATTCTCTAAGAAGTGGAGTAGTTTTTCTTGTGTCAAGAATTTTAGTATTTGTACCTTCTATTGCTTTTACATATTTATTTGTAGAAGTGGCAATACCACTCATCCGCTGCATAAAGTTAAGAGCTAATCTCTCGCCTGTAAGTATTGAAATTGCTGAGCCCGAAACGATAAAAGCTATGTCTCCAATTTTTACGTGAGTGCCATCTTCTATTTTTTTCTCAAACTTTAATGTTGAATCTACTTGTCGAAAAACCTCCTTTGCAATATCAATCCCTGCAAGTATGCCATCTTCTTTTATTAAAAGCTTAGCGCTATTAGTTGCATCGGTAGGTATTGTAGATAGTGATGAGTAATCGCCAGGTCCAACATCTTCAGCAATAGCACTCTTTATTATTTCTTTTATATTCATTAATAATCTTCTTTTAAAAACTTAAATTATTCGTCGTTAAGTTCAAACTCTACCAGATGCAGATTAGCTTTATTGTCTGAGTTTGTAATAAGTAAATATAATTGGTATTCTATATTGGCTTCAGTTTTAAGAATTGCAATAACAAACTCACTGCCGCCCGTAGATTTACCACTTTGTTTTACTTTGAAACTCTTTGTTTTATTTTTTTTAAGGAAATTTCTCATTACTTCCTGTGCCTGAATTTTTGAATATGAGTTCTCTTTTTCGGGAAGTGCAATCTCTATTGGATTGCTAAAAGTTGACACAAAATTATCAATATTATTTGTTTGCAAGGCTTTTATGCATTGATTTTTAACCTCTTTAATGCTTTGCCCTTGCATATTATTGCTAAACATTAATGTAGAAAAAAGCATTAAGAAAACTATTTTTAGGATTCCTCTGTTTGCAATTATTTGTATGTTTCTGTTAATATATGGCATATTATGAACTTATTTTATTTGTATCCTTAACACGCAAAGTTAATCAATTCTAATTAGTGTCTGCAATAAAACTACCTATTTTTGTGTTTTTGATAAGAAAATGTCAAAGATAAGACTTTTGAAGTTTTTGAAACTAAGGAGTTTACATTTGTAAATGACTGTTTCAAAAACGATAATAACGCAGTATTTGGCGTTTTCTTGCAAAAACTAATTAGTGTATCTATTTTAAATTATATTTTCCCTAAAAGTTTTAGTATTATTTTCTTTGTTTTGCTTATTTGATAGTACCTTAGCCCTTTATAATGGAATTCTTTAGCTCCAAAACTCATAAAAAATCTAGCAATTGATGGTGAATTTGAACCTTCAAAATCGAAAATCATTTCGCTATTGCAATTATTCTCTATAAAATTATTTACTAAAAATGGCATAGCACCTTTTTCTTTTCCCTCTTCTGATAATCCTGAGAAAATAAATATATACCGATGGTTGTCTTCTATTATAAAAAGCCCCCCCAATAGATTATTTTCTTTTGAAAAAGCCGCTGAAATATCTACTAACCCTTTGTCTATTAATGAATAAATTAGACGGATTATTTTTTTGTAATCATCTTTTGAATACCCTTTTACTTCATTACCTTTATTATTTTTGAATAAATCTATAATTAGCTCTGGTTTTACACTATTGCTAATGCTTAATGAGTTCTTTTTTGCTTTGTTTATATTTCGTTTTAGATTTTTAGAGTATGAAGATTTTAAGGTTTCATAGTCAATAGATAAGTCCAATTCTATATTTAAATTATCAACAAAACTATATTGATTATTCTTCCTTGTGGGATTATTCGTATTAAGGTTTATTTGTGTAAGCTTAAACTCCTGGGGAATAGCCATAATAAAATCATTGACCTTAGAATTTGTTATTTCTTCATTGGAGAATATTCCAAGCTGCTGTGTAAGTGTAGGCTGAAAGATGTATTTAAGTCCGTACTTCTCTCGATATGGCATCGGAAATACAGATTTATAATCATCCTCAATTAAAGCATCCCATTTTTCAGTAACAAAATGCAAATACCATGAATAAGCATAAATAAGAGAATTTGTGGAATTGCCAATGCAATTATCCCATTTCCTAAAATCAATTTGCTCATGTTTGAGGTATATTATCATATTATTTTGGATAGGATTGTCTTAATTTATACTTGACCTATTATTAATTCTGTAAAAGTACGTAGATTTGGTAGATTATTGATTTAAATAATTAGGTAGGATTATAGCCTATAGAGAGCTGATAAAGAATTGAAAACATGATTAACTGAAGTGTATAGAAGTTGCAATTTTAAATAGGGTGTTATTTTTTATGTTCATAAAGAACATATAATAAGTATTTTAGCTAAAATTTATAAACTGCTATTTAGAATTAGAAATCAAAAAAAACACTCTAATTTTGAATCGTTCTAAATAAGGAAAATAAATATGAAGAAAATAGTAATTTTAGGAGGTGGCTTTGCAGGTGTTGAAGCGGCGATAAAGCTTAGGAAAAATAAGCATGATGTTACATTAATTTCAGATAGATCATATTTATTTGTTTATCCAATTTCCATATGGATACCAGTAAAGAAGAAAAAATTTGAAGATGTAGCTATGGATTTAGGAATATTATCTAAAAAGCATGGCTTTAAATTAATAATTGATAAAGTTGAGAAAATAGATAATACTACAAATACAATTATATTATCCAATGGCGAGCAATCTTATGATTACTTAGTAATTGCTATGGGAATGGGAAAACTGAAGTTGGAAGGAATTGAACATACACATTCGATATGTGGAAAGCCCGAGGAGGCAAATACCATTGAAGATTTACTTGATAAATTAGTAAAAAAAGGCAGTGGAAATATATCCGTTGGTTTTGGAGGAAACCCTAAAGACCCTACAGCGACAGCTGTTAGGGGAGGTCCCGCTTTCGAATTGCTATTCAATATTAGCCATTATCTTAAAACTAAAGGAGA
>JAOZSY010000137.1 GCA_029939445.1 Bacteroidales bacterium | reverse complement strand
AATAATGGCTAATATCAAATGCATTATCCAAAGTATCTACAAAGGCTCTTTGATTTTCTTGGCAATTGGCAAACAAATATGATAAAGCTAATAATATACTTAGTATATATATTTTCATAATCTACAGTACTTAAACGACATAGTTTAATAAGTTATCTATATAATCTTGTATTCTATATGAGTTGTGCTTAATTTTTAGAATAAATAATTATAAACAAAGATATACAATAATGGCATTGTTGGAACAAGTACAGAACCAGTCTAAACTAAGTTAACTAATGTAGAAGATAAATCGAAATAAAAGATAACCATATAAGCCAAAGCCTAGGAATTTCAGGGCAGGCGCATATTAATTGTTGCCAAACCACTATGTATCTTTTACTGTCGTAATTAGATGACTTTTTTGGAATTATCTTTTGCAGTGTAGCAAGTACTTGATAGTTTTTAGAATTACCTTAATAGTATTTGTTATTTAAGGTATGTTTACCCTGCTGGGAAGTTTACAGAGGATACTCAGCATTAATATTACTCAACCAATACGTTTAAATTTTAATATCTTTGCAATGGAATTATGAATAAACGTACTCTTATATATATAAATAGGCTTTTATTAATTATTACTATTGTTATAACGATTAGCAATGGCGTACTAGCGAACGTTGTTTTATCTAATATAGACAGCTTAATTCTACCAACCGACAATAAAACTAAAACATTAAGCAATCATTATTTAGCTTTGGTTGATTCCTTTGCAGAAAATTCTCAATATGATTCTGCCTATATACAATATGTAGAATATATTGCAATAAGAGACTCCGTTTACGAGCAAGACAGGCTGAAGTTAATGGATAACTTAATTGAAGAATATAAGGTGATTGAATACGAATCTCAAGCAAAAATACTATCACAGAAACTATGGAATAGAACTCTTATTTTGATTTTTTCAATCTTCTTAGTAATATTAATTGCTATATTACTAATTGTTACATACTCTAGAAACAAGCTTAAATCAATAACTTATGCTAAAGAAACAATTGCTCTTAATATGACAATTGAAGAAAAAAATAAAGAGTTAGTATCAATAGCTATGGATCAAAATCAGCAATATGAGATTTATGAAAGCATAAGAAATAATATAAACTCATTTAATAAGGATATGGGCTTAAGTTCTTTGAAGCAATATGTTTTAAGTCTAAAAAAGGATTTATCGAAAAAAAAGAAAGCTGAAATGAGTTGGGATAGTTTTAAGATGCATTTTGAGCAAGTACATCCTGACTTTTTTGGCAAGCTATTACTAATTGAGGATTCGCTTACTCAAAATGATTTGCGCATTTGTGCATATATAAAACTGAATTTATCAACAAAAGACATTGCTAATATTTTAAATATTAGCAATAGAGCAATACAAACTTCTAGGTATAGAATTAAGAAAAAGCTTAATTTGAGTATGGAAACTGATTTTGTGAAGTATATACAAGGAATATAATTAAGTATACTAAAATGTTAGGTCAACAATAGATACTAATGATACGAATATTGAAAACATATGGAAAATATTTGCTTATTGGCTTGCTAATGCTTACGTTTATTAATAATCCTGCCTTTTCTAAACGTGGTACAAATTTTAGGTCAAAAGAAAAAGCGGACTCACTTATTTATGAGTCTAGCATTAATAAAAATGGACTTAATGCATATGAACACTGCTATATTGCTCTTTATTATTTATATAATGATTCATTTTTACTAGCTCTAGAGTATGCACAGAAGGCGGAAATTCAAGCAAATATCGAAAATGATTTCCTATCTATAGTGAAGCAGCATATTGTAAAGGGACAGGTTTATTTGAGGTTTGGATTATATTTAAAAGCCTTAGACAATTTCTCATCTGCAGAACAATTAGGGATAGAACATGACTTTAAAAATCTAATTATTAATGCAAATTATGGTGCAGGACTAGTTTATAAAGAATTGAAGGAGTACGACAAGGCTTTAGAGGTGTTGTACAGAGGAGAAAAAGTTACGCAACAAGGCGATAATCTGCTTGATAAAGCAATAATTTATAATGCAATAGGAAATGCACTTCAGGGCAAAGGTGATTTAGAAGAGTCAATAGTTTATCTTAATAAATACTATGAAATCGCTGTTGAAATAGATGACACATTGCAGATGATATATGCTCTTATTAATATTGGTGAGTCAAATAGAAAACAGAAAAATAGTAAAAAAGCCTTAGAGTATTATCAGCGAGCTTATAAGTTAAATGAGTTTGTGCATAGCGAACAAGCAGAGGCTGCAATTTTTGGCAATATTGCGATTATTTACACTTCATTAAATGATAATATTAATGCTTTAGAGTATTATCATAAAAGTATAAATATAAGTAGTAATAGCAATGGATTATCAACTTACCTCCAACAAGATTTAAAAGAAATTGCTCAAGTTTATGCTCGGCAATCACAATATGATTCGGCATATGTTTATTATAAAAAATATGTTGTTTTTAGCGACTCACTTGCTAAAAGTGATTATATGCAAAAGATAAACACTCTTAATTGGGGCCATGAAATAGAAATTCAAGAAGCTCAAACTAAAATAATTGCTGTGAAGCTTTATCGTAGAACTATTGTGATAATTTCTTTAGCAATAATACTTGTTCTGGTTATTTTTATTTTGATTATAACATACTCACGGTATAAGCTAAAAGTAAAAAAAATGCAGGATAGTATGAATGTATTAACCCTTACACTAGATAGAAAGAATAGAGAATTAGTTGCTAATTTAATTGACCAAACTGTTTATTCCGAAACTTATGATGATATAAACAATATACTTGATATAATAGATAATGAGGACAATGCTGAAACAACAAAACAAGAACTGCTGGAATTAATATCAAAGCTATCAAATATTGATAGAACTAATAGTAAGTGGGATAGTTTTAAACTTCACTTTGAACAGGTTCATCCAGACTTTTTTATTAAGCTCAATAAATTAAGTGGTGAACTTACAACAAATGATATTAGGTTTTGTGCATATATAAAGCTCAATTTATCTTCCAATGAAATATCAAGCATATTGAATATTAATATTCGTGCTGCCCAAGCAACTCGATTACGCATTAAAAAGAAACTTCAGCTTCCTAAATCAGTTGATCTTATTCGGTTTATTCAATCATTATAGTTTAGTATATTTTCCCATCTTTAATCTATTAAACTAGCAATAGGCACTTTTGTAGTATCTAAATTGTAGGCTTGTAGTATATTCTCAGCCCCAAACACCTTTTTATATTGGATAATAATAATTATTTTTGTAATTCAATTATCGAATATAATCAATATTAAAAATTTTGAAACATGAAGAATTTATTTTTAGTTTTATTTCTAGTATTTTATGGGTTTTCTCAAGCTCAAACAGTAAAATTTAGTGAAGACTTTGAAACCCTTCCCTTAGATGTAACTTCAAGTGGTACAACAAGCTGGGCTAGAAGTAGTAGCTTTTCATACAGTGGCACATACTGCGATTCAGCAAATATTGTTGCTGCAGGCGATACTGCATACTTAACTAGCAACACTTTTTCTACTAGTGGTAATAGCTATATATTACTACAATTCAACCATATCTGTAAGTTGCATTTTTTGGATGGTGGCTATATAGAAGCAAGTGGTGATAATGGTTCTACTTGGACAAGAGTACTTGGTGGTTCATACCTAGGTAATGGTCAATTTGCTAATGTTGGAAATAAATTTAATACATTATCCTATGCACTACGTTGGGATGCCGCAAATAGCTTAACTATTCCACAAAATTCATGGTGGATTGGTGAAGCTTTTGATTTAAGTTCAATACTTGCCAATAAAACTCAAGCAAAAATTAGGTTTGTGATTGCTGATATGAATAATAATGGATCACAAGGCAACTATGGCTGGTTAATAGATGATATTGAAGTAATAGCTTCAAGTTCTGAACTTGCTCCACCGAGCATTAGTATTATAACTCCTTATCCAATAGATACAATATACTCTAATGGTCCATATGATATTTCTGCGGTTATTACTGATAGTTCGGGGATTAGTAGTGCTAGTATTGTATACGAAATTGCTGGAATTTATGATACTGTTGTAATGAATCAAATATCAACAGATACGTATAATGGTATAATTCCTAGTCAATCATATAATACAGATATTTGCTACCATATAATTGCAACAGATGCTTCAATTAATAGCAATACTGCTAGTAACCCAATGAATAACTGCATATTTTTTCATGTAAATCGTGATCCTAGCCTACCAGAGCCATTTGCATATGATGCAAAGATGCAAAGTGTTGCAAGTCCTTTAAGTATTACTTCAACTAGTTCATCAATTCCAATTTCGTTACGTATTGCAAATAAAGGGGATTCTCTACTAACAAAAGCCCAAATAGGGTGGAAGCTAGATGGAATTAATCAAGCAAATTATATATGGAATGGTTCTCTTTCACTAGATCAATTAAGTGATACCTTTAATATTGGAAGTCAAATATTTTCTCAAGGATCTCACAGTATTACTGCTTGGACATATTCTCCAAACGATTCTTTAGACCAAGATCAAAGTAATGATACTTTATCATATTCCTTTTATGCATGCAACGAAATACTCCACGGAAACTATACTCTTGGAGGTTCTTCATCTGATTTTCTGAATTTCGCAGAACTAATGACTGCCTTAAATAACTGTGGTATAAGTGCATCAACAACTATTTACGTTAATCCTGGCATATACAATGAGCAACTTCATTTTTCAGAATTAATAAATGGTTTAGATTCCCTTAATACATTAACAATTCGTTCGGCAAGTTCTAATGTAAATGATGTACTAATTAAATTTGCACCTGTATCTCCCAATAATTTTGTACTTGGTTTTGATAAGGTTGATCATATTAGTATTAAAGGTATTAGTATTGAATCTTCAGGAACAACGTCTGCGACAGCAATAAATATCTTCAATAGTTCAAATCATATTGAGATTGATTCATGCAAAATTAAAGCTCCAATAGGTGCTTATAATGATACTTATGGTATTTATATTAATGGTCCTAGTTCGGAATACAATAGTATATCTAACAATTCTATTATTGGTGGAAATTCTGGAATATACCTATATGGATCATCTAGTTCTAAACAATCGCACAATATAATAACAAACAATAATATATTAAAAGCAAACGGCACTTCAATTGGCGCCTATAATCAAGAACAGCTTATTATTGAAGGAAATACTATAAGCCGACCCTATAATGCAATTGCACAAACCTATATTACTGGAATTAGATTATTTACTGTTATTGATTACACTATTAAAAACAATATAATAGATATTAACCTTAATAGCAGTGGTTACGGAATTTCTTTAAATCAAAGTTCTATAAGCACTAATGGATTTGCCAATGTTATTAATAATATGATAAGTGTTAATGGTAATTCTACAAGCTCTTATGCTAGTGGTATTTACTTTATGTCAAATACTGATTGTAATATTTATAATAACTCCATTTCACTTAATACAGGAAGTAGCTTAGCTGCTTCAATTTCCATAGGTGGAAGTAGCTCAAATACTGATATTAAAAATAATATATTTGCTAACTTTGGTGGAGGTTATGCCTTAACTAATAGCGTTACAAATATTGGCACTATAGATTATAACAACTATTATTCCAATGGAGTAAATATTACAAAATGGGGAACAACAATTGTTCAAACTAGTACAGGCATTACGGGTATTAGGGGCGCCTCATCACAGGATGTAAACTCCATTGCCTTTGATCCAAAATACTATACAAGTACAAACCTACACTCATTCTCTCCTAATATAAAGAGTGCTGCTACTGTATTATCAACTGTTACCCACGATATAGATGGTGACATTAGAAGTACAACAAATCCAGATATTGGAGCTGATGAATTCATTATATCTTCTGTAGATATTGGAGTTTCAAATATTTTAAATATACTTCCTGTTGATACACAGTCAAGAGTAGTAAATTTACAAGCTATTGTAAAAAATTATGGCTCAGGAATAATTACATCAATGGCAGTGGAGTACTCTTTAGATGGAGCAAGCCCTATTAGTCAAACATGGACAGGTTCATTAGCTCCAGGACTAACTGATACAGTAAGCTTAGGAAATATTATATTGCCAGTGCTTGATTACACACTTAATGTATATACTGTATTGGCAGCTGATACTCTAACTAATAATGATAATTTATTAGGCCAACTATTTGCTTTACCATTAATTGAGATAATACCTATTGCAATGGTAGATCCATTGGTAGGTTGTAATAAAGGAAGTACGGAATCCGTAAGTATTCAGATTGCAAACTATGGAGTGAGTTCTGTATTTAATGGAATCACTGCTTCATTTAAATTAGCAGGAGGTAGTTTTATTTCAGAGATTATTACTGATACAATACTCGCTGGTGATACAATAGTTTATACTTTCAATCAAACTGCTAACCTTAGTGTTAGTGCTCAAGATTCTACCTTCAATTTTACATTTGCAGCAAGTCATAGCTCCGACCCTATTCATATGAATGATAGCATGTACGCAAGTGTAATTTCTCAAGCATATTTACCGTCACCAATTGTAAGTGATACAACAATAAATTATGGGTCATCAGCTGTATTATCAGCTATTTCTAACGATCCAATATTTTGGTTTGCCAATGATAGCACAACTGTAAGTCTTGCAAACGGAGCGAATTACACCACCCCATTATTGTATGATACTACAACATATTATGTGCAATCTAGCAATTTTAATCCTTCCACAGCAGCAACTGTTGGTTTTGGAACAACTACGGCAGGTTCATTTGACGTAACAATTTATGGAAGAACTCAAGGAGCTGGTAAATATCAAATTCTTTATACTGCTGCTGAGCTTAGCGCATCTGGTTTAAGCGCAGGACAAATAGAATCAATTGAATTTCATGTTGGACTTACTTATGGTAATCATAACCTAAGTGATTTCAGTATAAGTATGGGTAATGTTACAAATACATCCTTAAATACAAGTTTTATTTCCAGTGGATTAACTAGTGTTTATAGTTCTGCATTTGCTGGTATTACAGGTGTAGACACATGGCATACACATACACTTACAAGCCCTTTCTTCTGGGATGGAACTAGTAACCTACTAATTCAAGTATGTACGCAAGGAAGTGTATATAATGCACCAAAAG
>JAOZSY010000368.1 GCA_029939445.1 Bacteroidales bacterium | reverse complement strand
GAAAAAGGCAAATAAAACGATTTATACCGATTTAGAAATAAGCCTAATAATATATTATTTATCGAGTCAATAATTTAAACCCTATACCGTGCACATTAATAATCTGAACAGTTTCGTCCTCCTTAAGGTATTTTCTCAGCTTAGTAATATAAACGTCCATACTACGAGCGTTAAAATAGCTGTCGTCTTTCCAAATTTTATTAAGGGCAATTCTACGGTCAAGAACTTCATTCTCGTGATCACAAAGCATCTTCATTAGCTCAGCTTCTTTGCTAGTAAGTCTCTGCTCCCCAGTTTTAGAAGTTAGTTTCTGATGCTCATAATTATATGTGAATTTACCAATATTGTATATAACAACACCTTCGTTATCCTTATTACCTACACCACTTCTGCGCAATATAGCATTCAAACGAGCAAGTAGCAATTCCATATTAAAAGGCTTGGTAATATAATCATCACCGCCAATTTCGAATCCTTTAAGCTTATCCTCTTCAAGAGATTTAGCAGTAAGAAAAAGAATAGGAATTTTAGAATCTGATTTCCTAACATTGCTAGCAAGAGTAAATCCATCCATAATAGGCATCATCACATCTAGCACTAATATTTTATAATCATTATTTTTATGAAAGCCTATAAGAGCTTCTTCACCATTAATAAATAAATCCACTTTAAAACCTTTAGCTTCTAAAAAAGTTTTTAGAATTTTTCCCAAATTAGGATCATCCTCTGCCAATAAAATTTTTACTTCGTCCATAATTTAATTAATTATATGTTACATTTAGTATTTCTTGAATCTAAAGGGAGATGTATATAAAAACTTGTCCCTTTATTTAAATGGCTATCCAGGCTAATTACACCGTTATGATGCTCTACAATAGCTTTAACGTAACTAAGCCCTAAACCAAACCCTTTGACATTATGTACATTACCTGTTGGCACACGATATAGTTTATTGAAAATCTTTTTCTGATTCTGGCGAGAAATTCCTATACCATTATCTCGTATAATTATCAATAAACAATTGCCATCATTTTTAGTAATGATACTAATTTTTGGATTTTCAAAGGTATATTTATTTGCGTTATCAAGCAAATTATATAATAAATTTGTTAAATGAAGTTTGTCGGCAAATATTAGTGAGTGCGCAGCCTCCAGCTCTAGCGTTAGTACACCGCCTTTTTGAGCAATCAACATTTCGTTACTTCTTACTAATTCTCTAATAATATCATGAACATTAACTTGCTCATATTTAAGCTTTAACTGCCCTTTATCAAGAATTGCTGTTTGTAAAATCTTCTCTGCCATACTTGCAAGACGCTGATTTTCATCAGAAATTATTGATATATATGTATCTACGAGATCAGGAGTTTTTTCTACATCACTATCTCTTAAGGATTGACAAACTAACGAAATTGTAGAAATGGGAGTTTTAAACTCATGAGTCATATTATTAATAAAATCATTTTTTACAACCGA
This sequence comes from Bacteroidales bacterium, assembly GCA_029939445.1. Taxonomy (GTDB): domain Bacteria; phylum Bacteroidota; class Bacteroidia; order Bacteroidales; family UBA1556; genus UBA6267. Next base: position 713 of record JAOZSY010000368.1, on the reverse strand, counting down.
TAATTTAGACTGTTTTACAATTGCCGAAACACTATATGAGAATAAATATATAACTGATAAAATGATAATTATTGATAAGAATAGCATTAATCCCATTTCTTTAAGAAGGTATCTTCTCTCTTTCGGAAAGTAAATCATCATAAACAACTCTTGATTCCTAGAATTACTTAATAATGGAAATGCGTAAGCTTTTTCAAGATATACAATTGGCTTAACTTTTGGATGTTTATACATAAAGAAAGGCCCACGCTGATTATAAATATTGAAATAATACTCAGCATAAATATTTTGATTACGAAGCTCATCATTAATCAAAGAATCAATCTTACGATAAGTATAGGCCGGATTATCAAAAATAGGATTATCAAAAGATGGCGTAATACTAAAGTTAGATCGAAATTGCATCTGATAATCAATAGTATCTTGCTTATAAACAAATTTCTTGATAAGTGTGCGATCCTTAATAACAGCCCGTGGTCCTTCAGGAATAATAGGAGTGCCAATAATACGTAGTAGTCTATTTTTATTACTTATACCTTCCATCCTATTTACTTTATTCATAACGGATGTAAAGGTTCTCTGAATATCATCGCTAAATGCATTCTCTTTTATGGTTAGCGCATTACTAACTAAAAGCATTTGCATTACCAAAAGGCCAATCATCACCACTCCCATGGCAATGCTTATACTCATTATTCGCTGTGAGTTCATAT
>JAOZSY010000015.1 GCA_029939445.1 Bacteroidales bacterium | reverse complement strand
TTAAGTCTATACTGATTTCTATTCACCACAAAAGTACCAATAGCGTAGCCCAAAGCTCCACCAATAAGCACATCTGTACTCCAATGTTTGTTAGAGTACATACGCGAAGCACCTTCTAATACTGCTAAACTATATGCAACAACAGGCACCCAAATCGTTTCCTTATAATGAGTACCAACCACTGCTGCAAAAGTAAATGCGGTAATTGTATGTCCAGAAGGAAAACTTGTATGATGCCAATCATCTGTGATTGGGCCATCCCATAAATAAGGATTCAAAGGATCGGTTTGATAAGGACGATGGCGGTGGCCAACATGCTTAATAAGAGTAACGACTATACTCGAGTATAATGTTGCCTGCACAAAATCCATAGCTACTCTCTTGCTCTTATTATCCTTGGCAAAAGCTCCATATAAATACAAACCGCCCATTAAAGGAGCCGTATAATACATCTTTCCATAAGGGTCGAAGAAATACTTATCTACTTCATCTAAAGCTTCAGTTCTATTATTCTGCCAAAACTCAGCTATGGCTTTATCCTGGGTATATAAAAAAGCTCCAGCACCCAATACTGCTCCCGCCGCAATCCATTCGCCCCCACTCCACTTTACAGGGCTGATAATTAATGAAGGAAAATCAGTGGCTAATTCTTTAAAATATTTTGCGTCAACTCTACAATTAGTAATTGTATCAGCCGAATTATCCTGAGAGAATCCATTTATAATAATAAGGAAAGAAAGGAGTAATAAGGATATGCGCATTATATTTATTGGTATTAGTTACAAAAGCGAAGATAGTTTAAAAATGTAAATAATAAAATTTTGAAATATTACTCAAACTTCTTAGCCTCTTCCCAATACACATCCATTTCAGAAAGGCTCATCTCGTCAATTGTTTTACCTGCTTTTGCAGAGGCTTGCTCCAAGTATTGAAAACGCTTAATAAATTTTCGATTGGTTTTCTCTATAGCTTCGTCTGGATTAACACCAATAAATCTACCATAATTTACCAAAGAGAATAACAAATCGCCAAACTCACCTTCTATTCTGTCTTGTGATTTACCCAACTTAACCTCTTCTCTCAACTCACTAATTTCCTCTTCAACTTTCTCCCAAACTTGCTCAGGCTTTTCCCAATCAAAACCAACACCTTTTACTTTTTCTTGAATTCGGATAGCCTTAATAAGCGGCGCCATGGAATCTGGAACTCCTCCAAGGACAGATTTTTTACCTTCCTTTAGCTTTAGCTTTTCCCAATTGCGTTTTACCTCTTCGGCATCAACAACTTTGGTGTCACCATAAATATGAGGATGACGATGAATAAGTTTTTCGCTAATGCCATTAAGAACATCCGTTATATCAAAAGCACCCTTCTCACTTCCTATTTTAGCATAAAAAATAAGATGTAGCATTATATCACCAACCTCTTCTTTCACACCTTGTATATCACCTTTAAGAATTGCATCTGACAATTCATAAGTTTCTTCAATAGTTAAGTAACGCAAGCTTTCTAAAGTTTGCTTCATATCCCACGGACAACCTTTGCGCAGGTCATCCATAATATTCAATAATCGCTCAAATGCTTTTAGTCGTGGATCCATAATTTATGAAATAAAAAAAGATTCAATTATATAATAAAACCTTTTGGTAATTTTGTCAATTCATAGCTCCGGCCTATAGGACGGAGCTATTGAATATAAAGATTAATACGCTTTTGCAAATACAACCCTACCTTTAGAAGGCTTGCCCGAGAAAACACAAACGCCCTCTTCAGAATCTTGGTAATCCAAAGGAATACTACGGATAGTAGCTTTTGTTTCGTCTTTAATCTTATTTTCAGTCTCGCTAGTACCATCCCAATGAGCCATCACAAAACCACCTTTATTTTTTATAATATCTTTAAACTCATCCCAATTGTCAACACTATTAGTATTTTCTTCTCTAAATTTGAGGGCTCTCGAATACAGGCTTTCTTGTATTTCTTCCAATAAGTCTAGCACCTTTTCTTTAAGGCCTTCCATAGCAGTAAACTCTTTACTAAGAGTATCTCTACGAGCAAGTTCAACAGTACTATTTTTCAAATCGCGAGGGCCAATGGCAATACGTAAAGGCACACCTTTGAATTCCCATTCGGCAAATTTATAACCTGGTTTTTGAGTGTCTCTATCGTCAAGCTTCACTCTAATACCAACTCTTTCAAGTTCTTTCTTTATCTCTTTACCTTTCTCAATAACAGCAATGCGCTCTTCATCTTTACGATAAATTGGTACTATTACCACCTGATGTGGAGCTAGTTTAGGAGGCAGAACAAGTCCGCTATCATCAGAATGCGACATTATTAAACCACCTATTAGGCGAGTTGAAACTCCCCATGATGTTGCCCATACATGCTCTAATTTATTTTCTTTGCTCAAATATTTAACATCAAAAGCTTTTGCAAAGTTTTGTCCTAAAAAGTGAGAAGTACCCGCTTGAAGAGCTTTACCATCTTGCATAAGAGCTTCGATACAGAAAGTCTCCAAAGCGCCTGCAAAACGCTCATTTTCAGTTTTCACACCTTGTAATACAGGCATAGCCATAAACTCTTGAGCAAAAGTTGTATAAACACCAAGCATTTTTTCAGCCTCTTCCATTGCTTCTGGCTTAGTAGCATGAGCAGTATGACCTTCTTGCCATAAAAACTCAGCAGTACGAAGGAATAAGCGAGTACGCATTTCCCAGCGAACGACATTTGCCCATTGATTTACTAAGATAGGAAGATCTCGCCAAGACTTTACCCATTTACGATAAGTATCCCAAATAATGGTTTCACTAGTAGGACGAACAATTAATTCCTCAGTTAATTTAGCATCGGGATCAACAATAATTTTACCATCCTCATCATTTTTTAATCTATAATGAGTAACCACCGCACATTCCTTAGCAAAACCAGCAACATGTGCTGCTTCTTTACTAAAAAAAGATTTGGGAATAAATAATGGAAAATAGGCATTCTCATGCCCCGTGTCCTTAAACATCTTATCCAATGCAGCTTGCATCATCTCCCATATTGCATATCCATAAGGTTTTATAACCATGCTTCCTCTTACAGCAGAATTCTCTGCTAAATCAGCCTTTAATACAATATCATTGTACCATTTAGAATAATCTTCTTCTCTTGTTGCAAAATCTTTAGCCATACTTATTTTTGGTATAGTATTTGTTATTTGTGTAATCGAATCAATTCAATTGCAAAAGTAAATAATTATAAATAGTCATTGATGACTATTTTCAAAATAAATAAAGAGCCCTATTATGAAAAAATCATACAATATTTTAGCCCTAATCGCATTGATAGCTATGTTTTCGTCGTGCGCATCTACACAATATGACTCTGCAGCTTATGAGGATGACTCTTTTTATAATCCATTTCGCGAAACTCGCCTTGCTAAAAAACAAGAAAACCAACAAAATAAATTGGATAAAACAAATAAGCAAATTGCCGCTTATAACGATGGTGAAGAAGCAAATGTTGCCATTACAGATAATGTAGGCGATGAATATGCTGTTTCTGAAAGCAATTTGAATGATGATTATTATGACTATGAATATTCTGAAAGAATAAAAAGATTTCATAGTGATGATACTACAAATAGAGATTATTACGACGAATACTATACTTCATCTACAGGTTCTGACATTTATATTACTAATGTATATCCAGATAATAACTACGGATGGAACTCTGGCTTGTCATTTGGAATGAGCTTTGGTATGGGTTATGGTTATGGTTATGGCTACCCATATTACGGTAACCCATATTATGGTTATGGCTATCCTTATTATGGAGGAGGCAGTTATTGGGCGGGTTACAATAATGGGTATTATGATGGATACTATAATGGTTCGGGAGGATATTACTCTGACTATGGTAATGGAGGATATTATGGCAATAGCTCTGGTAATTATTATGGCCACCGAAACAGTACAAGTACAGGCGGTAGCTCTGGAAGTAGAGCCCCAAAAAATAATTCAACCGGATCAGACAATGGTCGCTCAGGTAAAGGTTCTAGTTCTAGTTCAACTGCAAGTTCATCTCCTCGATCAGCTCAGGCAACTACAGTAATTGGAGCAACAAAAGTTAGCAATACTAATGTTCCTTCAAGGTCAACAAAAGGAAGCAACTCTCTTTCAAGCTCTAGAGCGTCAAGTAAAACTTCTAAAACAGCAGATATTAGCACTAAAAGCAATGCTATTCCAAAATCAAGAGCATCGTATAGCGCTGGTTCTAAAGCTAATTCTTCAAATGCTAAAACATATGCTAAACCTCGACAGTATAACACTTCAAGTTCTACTACCAGTAAAAGAGGTTATTCTAAAAGCACTTCTAAAAGTAGTACTTCAAGTGTATCGCGTCCTTCTTCTACTTCTACAACACGCAATAATGCTAGTAGAAGTTCAAAAAGTTATACTCCTTCTAGAAGCAGTAATAGTAGAAATAGTTATAGCACACCACGACAAAGCTCAAAGCGTGCTTCGTCAAGCACTAAATCTTCTAATAGCAGATCGTATACTCCTTCAAGAAGTAGCAATAAAAGCTATCAGCCGTCAAGCAGCAAAAGTTCATCAAGAAGTAGCTATTCCGCTCCATCTTCTTCAAGTAGGAGTTCATCTGGAAGCAGCAGCACTAAATCAAGTTCATCAAGCTCTTCTCGTTCGTCGTCAGGAGCTCGTCGTAAGTAATATTATTAAAAAGTATATAAATATATTTAATATAAAACTAAATTATGAAACGAACATGACAAAATTTAATCTTAATATGACCCACAGGGGCATGATTAAAATATTGTTATGTGACTACACCTGCCTGCGGTAGGCAGGTATCACCGAATTAATAAAGTATAAACTATGAAACAATATATATTACTCTTATTTACACTTATTATTTATTCTACAGCTTCAGCACAAAATGAGGTTGACATACTTAGGTACTCACAGTATCAAATTGGGGGCACAGCACGATCTATTGGTTTTGGAGGAGCATTAGGCACTTTAGGAGCTGATTATACTTCAGTATCTATTAATCCTGCTGCAATTGGCCTTTATAGAAAATCTGTATTTAGTATTACACCAACGGTATATTTTGCAAATGTAGATGCAAAAATGGGAGATAATAAAACTAATGGTTTTAAAGATAATTTTAATTTAAACAGTTATGGGCTTGTGTTTGTAACACAAACTGGATCTAAAAATGGCTGGAAAGCTTTACAATTTGGTATTGGTGTAAACAGAACTAATAATTATAACCACACAACAAATATAGTTAATGATAATAACAATACCTCATTAATGACAGATTATGTTCAACAAGCAAATGGTACACATCCTGATGACCTAGACCCTTTCTCCACTGATTTGGCATGGTATAATTGGCTAATTGACACAATTCAAGGTGGAAATAACACATACTTTAGTGATATCGAAAACGGAGGAGTCCGTCAAGAATTAAAGAAAAGAAACTGGGGGTCAGTAAATGAAATGGCTCTTAATTTTGGAGGATCATATAATGATGTATTCTATATAGGTGCTGGAATAGGATTTCCTTTTGCAAGGTTTTTTGAAGAATCGGAATACTCAGAATTTGATGCAGCGGATACTATTCCTTATTTTAATAGTTTCATTAGAGATGAGTATATTGAAACTCATGGTAATGGTGTAAATTTAAAAATTGGAATTATAGTTCGACCAACAGGATTTTTAAGAATAGGACTTGCTTTCCAATCTCCTACTTGGTATAATATGAATGACACATGGAATACTAAGATAACACGATATTGGGATGATGGCACTAATGATAAAAAATCGTCGCCACGAGGTGAATATAATTACGACCTAACTACACCAATGAAACTTAACGGTAGCTTTACTTTAACCATAGCACGTTTTCTATTAATAAGTTCGGATATAGATTACGTAAACTATAGTTCTGGTAGACTAAGTGCAAGAGATTATGATTTTTTTGACGAAAATGCTAAAGCAAGAGATAGCTATAAATCAACTGTAAATCTTAGAGCAGGAGCTGAAATTAGATTAAGACCTCTATCCTTTAGAGTTGGATTACAAAGATATGGCAATGCATATAATGACGACATTAATAGTAGTGTAAAATATGTTGCAAGCGCCGGACTAGGCTATAGAACTAGAGACTTCTTTCTTGACTTAGGTTACTCATATTCAATTAATAGTAGTGATTATTATATGTATAATCCAGACTTAATTGATGCTGCTAGTTTAGAGATAAAAGAAAATAGAATAGCCTTAACAGCTGGATATAAATTCTAGAAGAATACTCAACTATTCTAAAACTAAGCTTAATTATCAATCAATAATGATAATTAAGCTTTCTTTTTTTTGAATAAATTTTCATTAACTTTGTGGCAACCTAAACACATAGTCATGCGCAAATTATCAAACAACGAACTTAATAGAGTTTCCGTTGAACAATTTAAGAACTCTAAGAAAATTCCTCTCACTATCGTTCTCGATAATATAAGAAGCCTATCAAATGTAGGTTCTGTTTTTAGAACTGCCGATGCTTTTATTATTAAAGAAATTATTCTTTGTGGAATTACGGCAAAGCCCCCACACAGAGAAATCCAGAAAACTGCTCTTGGTGCCACTGAAAGTGTTGATTGGCGTTATTTTGAGCATACTATTGACGCTGTAAAAGAACTACAAAGAGATAATGTAATAGTATATGCAATAGAGCAGGCCGATGAAGCAGAAATGCTTGATAACTTTGAGTTCAAATTTGATCAACACATTGCTTTAATATTAGGAAACGAGGTTAAAGGAGTTCAACAAGAAGTGGTTTCCTTAGCTGATAGCTGTATTGAAATCCCTCAGTTTGGCACAAAGCATTCGCTAAATATTTCCATTACAGCAGGTATCGTTATTTGGGAAGTATTTCAGCAGTTTCAAAAAAATCTTACTTAAGAAGTTAGCTACTTACTTTTTATTAATTCTTCTAAACCTTCGGTATAGTAATACCTATACTCACCACTATCATCAGAGTATATTAGATATGCATCTAATTTATTATGCTTAGATAAAAACATTTTAGTTTTCTCCAGGCCCATAACCATAAAAGCCGTTGCATAAGCATCTGCCTCAGCAGTATTTAAAGCTAATACCGTTACGCTAAGCAATCTTGAAGCAATTGGAAACCCAGTATGTGGGCTTATAGTATGAGCATATTTAATTCCGTCCTTTTCATAAAACTTACGGTAATTACCAGATGTGGCCATTCCTTTATTACTCAGTTCCAAAATAGTCATTAGGTTTTCGCCATAAGTAGCGTTTTCCATTGGCTTTTCAATCCCAACACTCCATTTCTTATCAATGTCTTTAAATTCACTCCCATAAATTTCACCACCAATATCCACAAGGTAGCTAGATATTCCTTTGCTCTCTATAAAACTACAAACCACATCCACAGCATACCCTTGAGCAATAGCATCATAATCTAGCTGCAACCTACTATCAGTTTTAATTATCTTTCCCTCTATTAAAGAAACTTTTTTATAACCTACAAATTGTAAAATACTATCTACTAAAGACGAATCCATTTCTTCAGCTTGTACAGAACCAAAACCCCAAGCTTGAACCAAAGGACGTACTGTAATGTCAAAATCACCATTGGTTTCCTTAGAAATTCTTTGTGCAATATTGAAATTTCCAAGAAAAACTTTATCCAAACTAACATCTTCCCCTCTATTTACCCGAGATATTATTGAGTTTTCTTTATAATTTGACGCCGACATATCAAACTTATCCAATAACTTTTCTAAATCTAGCTGCAGATTACGATCAGCCTTATCATAATAAGTAATCGAATAATAAGAACCTTGAGCTTCTCCTTGATAGTGGTGTTTTACAATATCATTATTACCACAAGAAGTAACTAATACAAATGCAATTAAAATAACAAGATAAGCGCGTATCATAAACTAAGAGTATTAAAAAATAATTAATGCTGTAAAAATATCAAAAAAAAAGGACAGTTCAATATTGAACCATCCTTTAATATACGTTTTTAGATTAAAAGAATACTATTTATCTTCTTTCTTATCTTTTGCTTCAGCCTTTGGAGCTTTTTTAGCTACTGCTTTTTTAGGAGCTGCTTTTGCTTTTGTAGTTTCTTTCTTCTCTGCTTTAGGAACCTCAACCTTAGCTTCTGCCTTTGGAGCTTCAACTTCAGCCTTTGGAGCTTCTTTAGCCTCCACCTTTGGAGCTTCAACAGTAGTTTCTGCTACAGCTTTCTTAGCACCACCTCTACGGCGAGTAGATTTTTTAGCTTTAGCTACAGTTTTAGTTGCCATATTTTCGTTATAGTCAACTAATTCAATAATACACATCTCTGCATTATCTCCAAGTCTATTTCCTGTTTTCAAAATACGAGTATAACCACCATTTCTTTCAGCAATCTTTGCAGACACTTCACGGAATAGTTCTGTTACTGCATACTTATCTTTAAGTTTACGGAAAACCATACGTCTAGAGTGAGTAGTATCAGTCTTAGATCTTGTTATTAATGGTTCAACAAAAAGTCTTAAAGCTTTTGCTTTAGCAACAGTTGTTTTAATTCGTTTATGAACAATCAAAGAAGAAGCCATATTTGCTAACATAGCGCTTCTATGAGAAGCTGTTCTTCCTAAATGGTTAAATTTTTTCTTATGTCTCATCTTATTTATTCCTTATCCAATTTATATTTGGTAACGTTCATACCAAAATTCAAATTCTTAACTTTCACCAATTCCTCTAATTCAGTAAGAGATTTCTTACCAAAGTTACGGAATTTTAATAAGTCACTTTTATTAAAAGCAACTAACTCACCTAGAGTATCAACCTCTGCAGCTTTCAAGCAATTTAATGCACGAACTGAAAGATCAAGGTCAACAAGACGAGATTTAAGTAGTTGGCGAACATGTAGCGTATTTTCATCAAACTCTTCACTTACATTCTCCTCATCAGACTCAAGAGTAATCTTGTCGTCAGAAAATAACATAAAGTGCTGAATTAAAATCTTAGCTGCCTCTTTAAGAGCTTCAATAGGCTCAACAGAACCATCTGTATCAATCTCTATTACAAGCTTTTCGTAATCGGTTTTTTGTTCTACTCTAAAATCCTCTACATTATACTTTACGTTAATGATAGGGGTATAAATAGAGTCGATAAATATAGTACCAAGAGGTGCTGTAATTATCTTATTCTCTTCAGCAGGAATATATCCACGACCTTTCTCAATGTTCAACTCAATATTAAGTTTAACATCGGTATTCATGTGACATATTTCCAATTCTGGATTTAAAACCTGGAAACCTGATAAGAATTTATTAATATTTCCAGCGGTAAAAGTATCTTGATTATTGATACTGATAAGTACCTTTTCGTTCTCGTAAGAATCGATTTGGCGTTTAAATCTTACTTTCTTAAGATTTAAAACTATATCAGTAACATCTTCAATAACACCTTCGATAGAAGCAAACTCTTGATCAACTCCTTCAATTCTGATACTTGTAATTGCGTATCCTTCAAGAGAGTTTAACAAAATTCTTCTAAGTGAGTTACCGATTGTCATACCATATCCTGGCTCTAGTGGACGAAACTCAAAGATACCTTTGTGTTGATCCGACTCAATCATTATAACTCTATCTGGTTTCTGAAATGCTAATATAGACATCTAATATGATTTTAATTATTCGACAAAGTATTATTTAGAATACAATTCCACGATAAGCTGCTCATTGATTTTTTCAGTGATATCAGCTCTATCAGGGTAATGATTAAACGTTCCCTCTAATTTATCACTATTCCAATCCATCCAAGGACAAGATTTTGGTGACGATAAAGAGTCAGTTATAACTTCTAATGATTTCGATTTTTCACGAATTCCTATAACGTCACCAGCACGTAGTGAGTAACTAGGAATATTCACTAGTCCACCATTAACTGTAATATGACGATGCGATACTAACTGACGAGCAGCAGAACGCGTTGGCGCAATTCCTAAACGGAATACAGAGTTATCTAAACGAGCCTCGCATAATTGCAATAGCACTTCACCTGTAATACCATCTTTCTGGTTTGCTTTCTTAAATAGGTTTCGGAATTGCTTTTCTAGAATACCATATGTGTACTTTGCTTTTTGCTTTTCTTTAAGCTGTGTACCGTATTCTGAAAGCTTCTTACGACGACGAGAGTTTCCATGTTGTCCTGGAGGATGACTCTTCTTATCGTAGGTTTTATCCGGACCATAAATAGCCTCGCCAAATTTTCTAGCGATTTTTGTTTTGGGACCAATATATCTAGCCATGTCTTTGTTTTTTTCTGATTAACTAATAATACTTATACTCTTCTGCGCTTAGGAGGACGGCATCCATTATGTGGAAGCGGGGTCTTATCCATAATTTCAGTAACCGTAATTCCTGAATTATTAATTGCTCTGATTGCAGATTCACGACCTGATCCAGGTCCTTTTACAAATACTTTTACTTTGCGCAAGCCTAAATCATAGGCTACTTTAGCGCAATCTTCTGCGGCCATTTGCCCAGCATAAGGTGTATTTTTCTTAGAGCCTCTAAAACCCATTTTTCCAGCTGAAGACCAAGATATTACTTGACCTGCAGTATTTGTTAAGGAAACAATGATGTTATTAAAGGAGGCGCTAACATAGGCATGGCCTGCGGCCTCTACCTTTACAGTCTTTTTCTTAGCTGACTTACCTTTTTTTACGTTCTTTGCCATAATGCTACTAATTCTTAAGTTTTTTTATTTAAACTTTAACCCTTACTTATCGAGTCACTTTCTTCTTTCCGGCGATTGTGACTTTCTTACCTTTACGAGTACGGGCGTTGTTTTTAGTGCGTTGACCACGTAGAGGTAATCCAACACGATGACGTATACCACGGTAACAACCAACATCCATTAATCTCTTAATGTTCATAGCGGTTTCGCTGCGAAGCTCTCCCTCTACTGTAAAGTTATCACCAATATACTCACGTATCTTCTTTTGTTCTTCGTCGGTCCATTCTTCCACATTTCTGTGAACATCAACACCAACTGCTCCTAAAATATTCTGGGCAGTGCTGCGACCTATTCCGAAGATATAAGTCAGTGCAATTTCGCCTCTTTTTTTGTTTGGGATGTCTACTCCCGCGATTCTAGCCATCGACTTTAAATTTAAATGGTTACTATTATAATTACTACTTACTATCCTTGACGCTGTTTATGTTTAGGATTTTTCTTGTTGATAACATAAAGACGACCTTTTCGACGTACCATTATATCATCTTCTGTTCTCTTTTTTATAGATGCTCTTGTTTTCATTATATGATTATTTTATTATTCGGAAGCTCTATCAAAAATTATTCCAATATTGCTCCCAACTAATTATTTATATCTAAATGTTATTCTCCCTTTTGATAAATCATAAGGAGAAATTTCTAATTTTACTTTATCTCCTGGCAATATTTTAATATAGTGCATTCTCATCTTTCCTGAAATATGTGCTATTAAAACATGTCCATTTTCGAGTTCCACACGAAACATTGCGTTTCCTAAAGACTCAATAACAGTTCCGTCTTGCTCTATCGATACTTGTTTTGCCATTATTATCTTATATTATTATTAATTTTCAAAACTTCTTCAATATACTCATAAGTTGATAAAAACTCAGGTTTTCCTGCTTTTACAACAACAGTATGCTCAAAATGTGCTGATGCTTTCTTATCACGTGTAGTGATCGTCCATCCATCATTACCTTGAACAACGTTTTTCGTTCCTGCATTTATCATTGGCTCTATGCAAATTACTAAATTCTCAGGTAATTTCTTACCTGTTCCTTTTCTACCATAATTAAACACCTCAGGGCTTTCGTGCAAATTCTTGCCTATACCATGACCTACCAAATCTCTAACAACTGAGTAACCAAAACTTTCAACATGGTTCTGAATTGCTGCACCAATATCTCCAACTCGTTTTCCTAATACCGCTTGCTCAGCACCTAGGTATAACGAATCTTTGGTTGTTTGCTGCAATTTAATTATCTCATTACTACATTCACCTATAGCAAATGAATAAGCATAATCGCCATAATATCCATTCATATAAGTTCCGCAATCTATTGAGACTAAATCGCCATCTTTAAGTTCTCTTTTACCAGGTATTCCATGAACTACTTCTTCATTAATAGAAATACATAAAGTACCAGGAAAGCCACCATAGCCAAGGAAACCAGGAATTGCACCATTATCTCGAATAAAGGTCTCTGCCAATTTGTCGATATCTATAGTTTTAACACCAGGTTTCAATATTTTAGCTACTTCAGCTAATGTTTTGCCAACAAGTAATGAACTTTGTTTTAATAATTCTATTTGTTCGAGTGTTTTAACAATCATCTTTTATAGAGTATTACATTCCACCCATTCCACTAACATTCATCATGTTATTAGAACGACCTTTAATTCTACCAGATTTAGTTAAACCATCATAATGACGCATCAATAGATGACTTTCGATTTGCTGTAGCGTATCTAATACTACTCCTACTAAAATTAGTAATGAAGTACCACCAAAGAACTGTGCAAACTGTTGATTAATTCCAACTTGGCTTACTAATGCTGGCATAATAGCAACAAATGCTAAGAAAAATGAACCAGGAAGAGTAACTCTTGAAAGAATAACATCTAAGAAATTTGCTGTTGCTTTTCCAGGCTTAACACCAGGAATAAAACCACCATTTTTCTTTAAATCTTCCGCAATTTGCTTAGGGTTGATAGTTATTGCAGTATAGAAATATGTAAAAATTACAATCATTATACCAAATGTAGCATTATACCAAAATCCATTAAAGTCAGAAAATGCAGAAGCAAACCAACTCATCTCTTCAGATTGAGCATAACCAATCAAAGTGATTGGCAGCATCATTATTGCTTGCGCAAAAATGATTGGCATTACACCAGCAGCATTAACTTTTAGAGGAACATATTGACGAACACCACCATATTGTTTATTTCCTACAACACGCTTAGCAAAGTTAATTGGTACTCGTCGTGTTCCCTGTACTAATAATATAGTAATGAGAATAACTAGAACCAAGAAGACCATTTCTGCTAAGAACATGACTAAACCACCAGTTGCGCCAGAAACTTTAGATGAGAATTCTGCAACTAAAGCCATAGGTAAACGAGCAATAATACCAATCATAATGATTAGTGATATACCGTTTCCAATACCTTTGTCAGTAATTCTTTCACCAAGCCACATAACGAACATTGTACCAGCAATTAGAATAACTACCGAAAGCACATAGAAGAATACAGGATGTGATGCATATAAAGGAACAGTCTCAAAAGTTTGACCACCAGCATTATAATACTTACCTAAAGTATTAAGCATATTAGCGATATAACCTGGAGCCTGAAAACCCACGATCACTACTGTTAAGAAACGTGTAAACTGACTTATTTTTTGACGTCCACTTTCACCTTCTTTTTGCAATTTTTGGAAATAAGGCACAGCCATTCCTAATAATTGAATTACGATGGAAGCAGTAATATAAGGCATAATACCTAGGGCAAAAATTGAAGCATTAGAAAAGGCTCCACCCGAAAACATATTAATAAGTCCTATTAAACCATCTTGTCCTTGTTGTTGTAAAGCCTCTAGACCACGAGGGTCAACTCCAGGTAATACAACATAGGCACCTAGTCGATAAATCAAAATAAGAGAAAGAGTAAGGATAATACGGTTACGTAGCTCCTCAATTTTCCATATATTTTGTAATGTTTCTATAAATTTCTTCATTAGTCTAAAAAAGTGTTGTTATTACAATTTTGTTGCAACACCACCAGCAGCTTCAATAGCTTTTTGGGCAGTGGCAGTAAAAGCATGTACATTAATTTCTACTTTAGCTTTAAGCTCTCCACGACCTAGTATTTTTATACGATCATTTTTATGAGCTAAACCTTTAGTTACAAATACCTCGTGATCAAATTTAGTTATACCATCATCAGCTAATTGCTGTATAGTATCTAAATTGATTCCATGATATTCAACGCGGAAACGATTCTTGAATCCGAACTTAGGCACACGACGATAAAGTGGCATTTGACCACCTTCGAAACCAGCTTTACGGCTGTATCCAGAGCGAGATTTTTGTCCGTTATGTCCTCGAGTTGAAGTACCTCCACGTGTGGAGCCTTGACCTCTACCGATTCTTTTTCGAGTTTTAATTGATCCCTCTGCTGGTTTAAGACTACTTAAATCCATTATTTTATATCTTAAATAATTATTTACTAAACTTCTTCAATGCTAAGCAAGTGCTTAACACTATCAATCATACCCACCATTTGCGGGCTAGCATCTACAATACGAACTCTGTGCATCTTTTTAAGACCAAGAGCAACAAGAGTACGTTTTTGACGTGCTGGGCGGTCGATACCGCTCTTTACTAATTCTATTCTAAGCTTCTTCATAAACTACGAATTATAACGGGCAAAAATACAATATTTTTACTACCGATTATTAACCATTAAAAACTTTATCAACACTTATACCACGCATATGAGCAACCATCTGTGGGTCACGTAATTGTTGAAGCGCATTGAAAGTTGCTTTAACAACTGAGTGTGGATTGGAAGAACCTTTTGACTTAGCCAAAACATCAGTAACTCCAACGCTCTCAAGCACTGCACGCATTGCACCACCAGCTATAACTCCAGTACCCTTAGATGCTGGTTGAATATAAACTCTAGCACCGCTATACTTTCCTGATTGCTGATGTGGTATAGTTCCTTTAAAAATTGGAACATGAATTAAGTTCTTTTT
The DNA here is from genome assembly GCA_029939445.1 of Bacteroidales bacterium. Lineage (GTDB taxonomy): Bacteria > Bacteroidota > Bacteroidia > Bacteroidales > UBA1556 > UBA6267. The sequence goes on along the minus strand of JAOZSY010000015.1, from coordinate 8,302 downwards.
AGCATCATCAACACCTTTAGCGATTGCCGAAACAACCTCACCAGCTTTACCAAGACCATAACCTACTACGCCATCTTCGTTTCCTACAACAACTACAGCAGAAAAACTAAATGTTCTACCACCTTTAGTTACTTTAGTAACACGTTGAATACTTACTAAGCGATCTTTATAATCAATTTCACTTGACTTTACTCTTTTATCTTTCATATTAGCCATAATCGTTAAAATTTAAGACCTCCCTCTCTAGCACCTTCTGCTAAAGCCTTGATTCTACCATGATAAACATAACCTCCACGGTCGAAAGTTACAATTTCTACTTCAGCCTCTTTGGCTTTCTCTGCTAATAATTGGCCAACTAATTTAGCTTGCTCAGTTTTATTAACAACTTTAGAAGCTATATCCTTATCCAAAGAACCAGCAGAAACTAATGTAGTTCCAGTACTATCGTCTATGATTTGGCAATAAATTTGCTTATTACTTCTAAATACACTCAATCTTGGACGCTCAGAAGTACCGCTTATTTTGCCGCGGATTCTTCGCCTAATCCTAGATCTCTGAAATGATTTACTTTTACTCATCGTGCTTTATTATATATAATTACTAACTAGCAGCTGTTTTACCTGCTTTCTTACGAATTACTTCACCTAGGAAACGTACACCTTTACCTTTATATGGCTCTGGCTTACGCATTGAACGAATCTTAGCAGCAACCTGTCCTACTAACTGCTTATCAGCAGATGTAAGTATTACTACAGGAGCTTTACCTTTTACAGATTCTGTTACTACTTTTACTTCTATCGGTATTTGGAAGTAAATATGGTGAGAGTGCCCTAAAGAAAGATCTAAAACTTGACCTTGATTAGTAGCACGGTAACCCACACCAACTAATTCTTGTACAATCTTATATCCTTCAGATACTCCAATTACCATATTATTTATTAAAGCACGTGTTAAACCATGCTTTGCACGAGATTCTTTACTGTCTTCTAATCGATTAACAATAACTTGATTCTCTTCTATCTTTATTTCTATGTTCGAATCAATACTTTGTGTTAATTCGCCATTCTTTCCTTTAACAATTACTTGCTTATCGTTAATGCTAACATCAACACCTGCAGGTATTATTACTGGTTGTTTACCTATTCTTGACATATTGCTATATATTTGAAAATTAGCTTACGTAACATAAAACCTCACCACCTACTTTTAGTCTGCGAGCTTCTTTATCCGTAATAACACCTTTTGAAGTTGAAATAATTGCAATTCCTAATCCATTAATCACCTTTGGCAATTCTTTAGAGTTAGTATATTTACGTAAACCTGGTTTACTAATACGCTCCATTGAGGTTATTGCTGACTGTTTAGTCTCTGGGTGATACTTCAATGCAATCTTAATATTGCTTTTTGCACCTTCATCTACAAACTTATAGCTTAGGATATAACCTTTTGTATACAAAATTTTGGTCATTTCCTTTTTTAAATTTGAAGAAGGCACTTCGACTACTCTATGCTTTGCTTTTACAGCATTTCTAATTCTAGTTAAGTAATCTGCTATTTGATCGGTTACCATCTTATAAAAAATTAATTATTAATAAATAAAATTACCAACTGGCTTTCTTAACTCCTGGGATAAGACCTGCAAGGGCCATCTCACGGAAATTAATACGAGAAATTCCAAATTGACGCATATAACCTTTTGGTCTACCACTAAGTGCGCAACGGTTGTGCAAACGAACTGGTGATGCATTTTTAGGAAGTTTCTGTAAACCTTCGTAATCTCCGGCAGCTTTTAATGCAGCTCTTTTGTCAGCATATTTAGCAACCATTTTTTGTCTCTTGCGCTCACGCGCTTTCATTGATTCTTTAGCCATTATTTTTTTGATTTTTAAATGGTAAACCATAAGCTTTTAAAAGTGCTAAACCTTCAGCATCAGTATTAGCGGTTGTAACGAATGTGATGTTCATACCTTGAATTCGATTAATTTTATCCATAACAATCTCTGGAAAAATTAATTGTTCAGTAATACCTAGAGTATAATTACCTCTACCATCAAATCCTTTATCACTAACACCTTTGAAGTCGCGCTCACGAGGTAGTGAAACAGCAACTAAACGATCCAAAAATTCTAACATTTTTGAGCTTCGTAAAGTAACTTTAGCACCTATCCCCATTCCTTGGCGAAGCTTAAAGTTAGAAATATCTTTCTTTGAGTATGTTTTTACTGCTCTTTGACCAGTAATTAAAGACAATTCTTCTATAGTAGCATCTAATAATTTTTTGTCAGTAATAGCTGCTCCAACACCTTGGTTGATTGCAATTTTTACTAACTTAGGCACTTCCATAACAGACTTATAGCTAAATTCCTTCATCATTGCAGGAACTATCTCGTCTTTATACTTTGCGTGTAATCTTGGTGAATAACTCATTACTTAATTACCTCCCCTGATTTTTTTGAATAACGAACAATCTTACCTTCTTCTACTTTTCGACCAACACGTGTAGTGTTACCCTTTTCGTCAATTAGCATCAAATTCGACATATGAATTGCTGCTTCTTGTTTAACGATTCCACCCTGAGGATTCTCGTTAGAAGGTTTGGCATGTTTCGATACCATGTTAATACCATCGACAATGGCTTTATTCTTCGCTGGGAATACTATACGTATCACACCTTCGCTACCTTTGTCGCGTCCAGCGATAACTTTAACCTTATCGCCTTTCTTTAATTTTAATTTAAAACTCATATCTTTATCTCTTTATATGGTTCAGTTTATAACACCTCTGGTGCTAAAGAAACAATTTTCATAAATCCGTTTTCACGTAGCTCACGAGCTACAGGACCGAAAATACGTGTTCCCATCATTTCGCCAGTAGTATTTAACAATACAACTGCGTTATCATCAAAGCGAATATAAGAACCATCTTTACGACGAATTTCTTTTCTTGCTCTAACAACAACAGCTTTTTGAACGGAACCTTTCTTTATATTACCATTTGGAGTTGCTGACTTAATTGTCACTACCACCTTATCGCCAATACGTGCATAACGTTTCTTAGTACCTCCGAGTACTCGGATTACCAAAATCTCTTTCGCGCCGCTATTATCAGCAACTATTGCTCTTGATTCTTGTTGTAACATACCTATTTAGCTCTTTCAATGATTTCGACTAATCTCCAACATTTGTTCTTACTAAGTGGACGTGTTTCCATAATTTTTACAGTATCACCAATTCCACAATCGTTATTTTCGTCGTGTACCAAATATTTCTTTGATTTCTTAACGAACTTACCGTACATAGGGTGTTTCACTTTACGTTCAATTGTAACTGATATAGACTTATCCATCTTATCACTAACAACAACACCTATACGCTCTTTTCTTAAATTTCTGCTTTCCATCATTATTCAGATTAAAAATTATTTTTTAGCAGCTTCTAACTCTCGTTTACGAAGCTCAGTATTCAACCGAGCAACTGTTCTGCGGCTTGCTTTAATAATTTGTGGGTTTTCCACTGGGCTAACAGCATGATGAAGTTTAGTTTTCGAAAGAAAACCTTTTTCTTCACTTAAACGATCTTTCAGATCATCTAACGACAGTTCTTTTATTTCTTCTTGTTTCATTATTCAAATATTTTTAAATAAGTTTTAAAACTTTACCTATTCAACGTAATCGTTACGAACGATAAACTTTGTTTTAATAGGTAGCTTCTGCGCTGCCAATCTCATTGCCTCTTTGGCAACTTCTAAAGGTACACCTTCAGCTTCGAATATGATTTTACCAGGCTTGCATCGTGCTACGAACAATTCTGGAGCTCCCTTACCCTTACCCATACGAACCTCTGCAGGTTTTTTAGTAAGTGGCTTATCTGGAAATACTCGAATCCATATTTGACCTTCACGTTTCATATAACGTGTTACTGCTTGACGAGCAGCTTCTATTTGTCGTCCAGTTAACCAAGTTTCCTCTAGAGACTTGATACCAAAAGTACCGAAAGATAATTGTGCCCCGCGAGTCACATTGCCTTTCATACGGCCTTTTTGCATTTTCCTGAACTTTGTTTTCTTTGGCTGTAACATTATTCCAAAATTTTAACGGTTCTATAATACTTAACGAGTTCTCTTTCTGTTTCCTCTTTGGCGATTTCCACCACCACCTTTACGATTAGACGATCCTTTGCTTATGTTTCCTGCGATACTTAAATCCGGTTTCCCATAAACTTCGCCTTTGAAGATCCATACTTTAACACCAAGCAATCCATAAGTAGTTTGCGCTTCAATCAACGAATAATCGATGTCTGCTCGAATCGTATGTAACGGAATACGACCCTCCTTATACATTTCTGTTCTTGCCATTTCAGCACCACCAATACGACCGCTTACAAGAATTTTAATTCCTTGTGCTCCAACGCGCATTGTTGCCTGAATTGCCATTTTAATTGCTCTACGGTGAGAAACACGACCCTCGATCTGTTGTGCAACAGACTGAGCTACCAAACGAGCATCCATTTCTGGACGTTTAATCTCTGAGATATTAATCTGTATTTCTTTTCCCGTTAATTTCTTTAATTCCTCTTTTAGTTTGTCCACTTCTGATCCTTGCTTACCTATGATAATACCTGGACGTGCTGTATTGATAGTAACGGTAATCAACTTAAGTGTACGTTCAATGTATATCTTAGATACGCTAGCCTTAGCAAGACGCACATAAAGATACTTTCTAATTTTATCGTCTTCTACTAGTTTGGCAGTAAAACTTTTTCCACCATACCAGTTAGAGTCCCATCCTTTGATAACTCCTAATCGAAAACCTATTGGATTTGTCTTTTGACCCATTGTTGATTATATTAATTGTTATTATCTTCAGTTAACTCAACTCTACTATCTAGGATAAGAGTAACGTGGTTAGAACGCTTTCGAATTCTATGCGCACGCCCTTGAGGTGCTGTACGAATTCTTTTCAATTGTCTTGCAGAGTCTACAAAGATCTCTTTGATATACAATTGTGCGTCTTCCATTCTTACACCTTCATTCTTAGCTTGCCAATTTGCCATGGCACTTAGTAAAAGCTTGTACAAACGTCCAGAGGCTTCTTTTGGAGAATGCTTTAGTATTGCTAATGCTTGCTCAACATCGTTAAGGCGCACTAGGTCAGCTACGATTCTCATCTTACGTGGCGAAGTTGGAACATCAATCAACCTAGCGAAGTAGGTTGTCTTCATTTCCGCTTTTTTTACTTCAGCACTGTTATGTTTTCTCTTTCCCATGTCTTATTATCTTTTTCCTTTGTTCTTACTACCGGCATGACCACGATAAGTACGTGTAGGAGCAAATTCTCCTAGTTTGTGACCTACCATATTTTCAGTTACAAAAACAGGAATAAATTTATTTCCATTGTGCACTGCTATAGTGGCTCCTACGAAGTCTGGAGAAATCATTGATGCTCGAGACCATGTTTTGATAGTAGTTTTCTTCTTTGATTCTAGAGAGGCCAATACCTTACGTTCTAATTTGTAATGTATGTATGGACCCTTTTTTAACGAACGACTCATATCTATATCTCTTTAAATTATTTCTTCTTTCTTTCAATGATATACTTATTCGAAGGATTCTTCTTAGCGCGAGTCTTAAAGCCTTTTGCTGGAATACCTTTTCTTGATCGTGGGTGACCACCTGTTGCACGACCTTCACCACCACCCATTGGGTGATCGACTGGGTTCATGTTAACTGGTTTCACTCTAGGGCGACGTCCTAACCAACGTGTTCGACCTGCTTTTCCACTACGTTCAAGCATATGGTCAGAGTTTGAAACAACTCCGATTGTAGCTTTACATGTCTGTAGTACTAATCTAGTCTCACCAGAAGGTAATTTGATTACTGCAAACTTTCCCTCACGAGTTAATAACTGTGCGAAAGAACCTGCACTACGAGCCATTTTAGAGCCTTGTCCAGGACGTAATTCGATGTTATGAATGACTGTTCCGAAAGGAATATCACTTAAGTACATAGAGTTTCCTACTTCTGGAGTTGCTTCCTTTCCTGCCATAATTTTCATGCCTACTGTAAGTCCTTTAGGAGCTACAATATATCGTTTTTCGCCATCGGCATAAAACAATAATGCAATTCTAGCAGTACGATTTGGATCATACTCAATTGTCTTTACAGTTGCTGGGATACCTTCTTTATCGCGTTTGAAGTCGATAACACGGTACTTTTTCTTATGACCACCGCCAATATAGCGCATTGTCATTTTTCCCTGACTGTTTCTTCCACCTGATCTTTTCATTGGAGCCAACAAGCTCTTTTCAGGTGTTGATGTTGTTACGTCATCGAAGGTTCCTGCTACTTTGTAGCGCCTTGCTGGCGTTGTTGGATTGAATTTCTTTAAAGCCATGTCTATATATTCCTAGATATTACTATAAAAATCTATACTTTGTCCTTCAGCTAAGGTAACAATTGCTTTTTTCATTGCTTTTGTTCTTCCTTTAATATAGCCACCTTTGGTGCCTCTTGCCTTAGTCTTACCACTATAATTCATAGTGTTCACAGCTACTACTTCTACATCATATAGATCTTCCACTGCTTTCTTAATTTGAATTTTGTTAGCCCTATTGTTTACCAAAAACCCAAAGCGATTTAACTTCTCGCCCAACTGGTTCATCTTTTCGGTAATTATCGGCTTTTCTATGATATCCATTTCTCTATAAGTTTATGAATTCAACAATCTACTTTACAAAAAGTGCTTCTATCTCTTTGATTGAACTTTCTGCTATAATTATCTTATTAGCATTAAGCAAATCATAAGTATTGATATCCTTAGCGATAGTCACTTTTGCATTTTTAATATTACGAGCTGATAAATAGATGTTACTATTTGCACCCGGTAATACTAATAAGCTTTTTCTCTCTGATAAATCAAAACCTTTCAATAATGATAAATACTGCTTTGTATTTGGAGTTTCGTAATTGAAATCCTCTACAACAATAATCTCATTATCTTTAGCTTTATATGATAATGCTGAAAGACGAGCTAACTTTCTTAACTTCTTATTAAGTTTAAAAGAATAGTTACGTGGGCGTGGGCCAAAGGCTCTTGCTCCACCTCTCAAAAGAGGACTTTTGATATCACCCATACGAGCTGTACCAGTTCCTTTTTGACGTTTTATCTTTCTTCTACTTCCTGAAAGTTGCGAACGCTCTTTAGCACTATGTGTTCCTTGACGTTTATTTGCTTGGAGTAATTTTACATCCAAGTAAATCGCGTGATCGTTAGGCTCAATAGCAAAAATGCTATCATTAAGCTTAATTTTACGACCAGCTTCTTTTCCTGATATATTATATACTGCTAATTCCATCTTTCTACAATTACATATGAACCGTTAGGACCAGCTATAGAGCCCTTAACAATTAATAAATTTTTATCTTCAACTACTTTTAGTACTTCAAGGTTAATCATCTTAACACGACCACCACCAGTACGACCTGCCATGCGCATTCCTTTGAATACACGTGATGGGTACGAACTTGCTCCAATAGAACCTGGCGCTCTTAATCTGTTATGTTGACCGTGAGTAGCATCGTTAACACCCTTAAAGTTATAACGTTTAACTACACCCTGAAAACCTTTTCCTTTAGAAGTTCCAACTACATCAACAAATTCACCTTCGGCAAACTCATTAACTGTAACGATTTCTCCTAATTGATGTTTGTTCACAAAACGACCAAATTCAACAAGAACACGTTTTGGTGTTGTACCTGCTTTTTTGAAATGGCCCATCATTGCTTTTGAAGTATTCTTCTCTTTAGCTTCGTCAAAAGCTAATTGAACTGAAGAATATCCATCAACATCATCGGATTTTACTTGTGTTACTACACAAGGACCTGCTTCGATAACTGTGCATGGTAAATTTTTACCAGAGGCATCGAATAAGCTAGTCATTCCTACTTTTTTTCCTATTATTCCTGACATTGTTTCTAATGTTTTCTTTTAAAAAACTTAAACTTTAATTTCTACTTCTACTCCACTTGGAAGCTCTAATTTCATAAGAGCATCAATTGTTTTTGAAGTTGTACTGTAAATATCTAACAATCGCTTATAAGTTGAATGTTCAAACTGCTCACGTGCTTTCTTGTTTACGAAAGTCGAACGCAATACAGTGTATATCTTCTTATTTGTAGGAAGTGGTATTGGACCATTCACTACTGCTCCTGTAGCCTTTACTGTCTTTACGATCTTTGCGGCTGATTTGTCAACCAAGTTATAATCGTAAGATTTTAATTTTATTCTAATTTTCTGACTCATATC
>JAOZSY010000136.1:3513-7294 GCA_029939445.1 Bacteroidales bacterium | reverse complement strand
AGTAATCGCATATTTTACTTAATTAATTTTGTAATGGTTCTTGTTATTCAATATAGGTTAACAAAAACCATAAAACACTTTATAGGTCTACTTTTAAACCTTAATAATAATTATTTTTATATTTTTAAGACCTTGTGTTAATTCTATGGTAAAGTATCAAAAAAATAGTGAGTGTTGATTATAATCAACACTCACTATTATGTATTATTTAACTACAACAAATTTGCTGCTATAAGCTTTATTATCTATAGTAATTTGATAGAAGTACATTCCTGAATTGAAATCTGAAACATTAAATCTATATTTTGTAGAATTCTCATCTATTACATCTGTTAAAACAATTTTACCAGTAAGATCAAATACTCTAATAGAAGCATTTTTTGCAGACTCAAAAGTAATAGTAATTTCATCAGAAGCTGGGTTAGGATAAAGAACTATATTTTGCTCTTCTTTTGCATAAGTAATAGAAGTATTATCTTTTACAAAAGTACCTGCCTCAGCAGCAACAATCATTTCTTTTACTAATAAATCAATATCAGCTTGAACACGAGTACTACCATCACCTAAAGAAGCAATACGTAGGCTTGTTGTAATTACGTTTTCTTTATAAAGACCGTTTACCATTCCAGCAAAGTCATAATCATCAGGTCCCATTTCAAATAAAGCTATTGCCTTATTAGTAATTTCAAAACCATCACCATACCATAACGCACTCCATTTCCACTGAATAGAATCTATTGTTGTAATAGTATTTGTAGCAGCCGGAAGAGCTAAAGTAAGACCAACATATGTACCTACTGTATCATCAGCATGAGATTGACAAGCATATTTAGAGATACCCATAACATCGTATACAAAATCGCCATCAGCAAAATCAACTGGAGCAGAACCATACATATTATACATAAAATCTAAACCATCAACCCATACAACTCCGTTTGAATCAATATACTGTCTTAAAGCTTCATTATATTGAACCGTAGCAGTTGTATCCCATAAGTATAAATCTTGACCATCATTTGCAGTATGCCATATAACCATATCAAAATTATTTAAAGTAGCAAAATCAGGAGCTACAGTATCAATATTAAGAGTATCGTATGAATAACCAGAATTAATTAGTGCTGTTTGTACATACGACCACTCATCATAGCCATTTGCATCATCATCAACTAATAAAACGCTATATCCTGCAGGAGGAGTATTCTTAGCAAAGGTACCAGCCTCTGCAGCTACTATCATTTCTTTTACTACTAGGTCAATATCAGCTTGCACACGCGCACTACCATCTCCTAAAGAAGCAATACGAAGACTTGTTGTAATTACGTTTTCTTTATATAGACCATTTACCATTCCAGCAAAGTCATAATCAGCAGGTCCCATTTCAAATAAAGAAGTAGCATCTGTAGTAATTTCAAAACCATCACCATACCATAAAGCACTCCATTTCCACTGAATAGAATCTATTGTTGTAATAGTATTTGAAGCTGTAGGAAGAGCAAGTGTAAGTCCAACATATGTACCTACTGTATCGTCAGCGTGAGATTGACAAGCATATTTAGAAACACCCATATAGTCATATACAAAGTCTCCTGCTGCAAAATCAACTGGAGCAGAACCGTACATAGCATACATAAAATCTAAACCATCAACCCAAACTACTCCACCTGCATCAATATATTGTCTTAAAGCAGGGTTAAACTGAATTGTAGCAGTAGTATCCCATAAGTGAAGATCCATACCGTCATTTGCCGTATGCCAAATAACCATATCAAAATTATTCATTGTAGCAAAATCAGGAGCTACAGTATCAATATTAATAGTATCGTATGAATAACCAGAATTAATTAGTGCTGTTTGTACATAAGACCATTCATCATAGCCATTTGCATCATCATCAACTAATAATACTGAATATTGTGCATTTGTAGAAACAAAAGCAAAAAGTAAAACTGTTAATAAAAGTAATTTGTTTTTCATGTGAATTAGATTTGTTTATTAATTTATTTAAAGGTATCGACAATTATTGTCATACTAATAATAAGACGTTATTAATAATATTATACCCTACCCTTTTTTTAACTTTTTTTCACAATTATTATGGGATAAATACATCTCTTATTATATAATATTAATACACAGCAATTTACCTCCAAATATAGGTGCATAGATAAATCTAAAATGAATTGAAACAAGGATTGATTTTAAAACTATAATTAATAAAAAATTACAAAGTCTTTTTACTACTTTTGCAAACCCAAAAACTTTATTAAAATCAAATAAATATGGCAACAGTAGACGATAAGAAAATAATATTTTCGATGGTAAGAGTTAGTAAATCTTACGAAAATAATAAGCAGGTTTTAAAGGATATATATTTAAGCTTTTATTATGGTGCAAAGATTGGCGTTATTGGCCTTAATGGTTCTGGTAAATCCACTCTCTTAAAAATTATTGCTGGCCTAGAAGAACGATACCAAGGCGATGTTGTTTTTTCTGAAGGATATAAAATTGGTTACCTAGCACAAGAGCCATATTTAGATGATAATAAAACTGTAAAGCAGGTAGTTGAAGAAGGCGTTCAAGAAACAATGGATATTCTTAAAGAATATGAAGAAATAAACCTAAAGTTTGCCGAGCCAATGAGTGATGATGAAATGACTAAGCTCATTGATAAGCAAGGTATACTTACAGAAAAAATAGATCAATTAGATGCTTGGGAAATAGACTCTAAACTTGATAGGGCAATGGAAGCATTACGTTGTCCTGCGGGAGATACTCCCATTAAAAACTTATCAGGAGGAGAGCGCCGCCGTGTTGCACTAACACGCCTTATGCTTTCAGAGCCAGAAATTCTACTTCTAGACGAGCCTACCAACCACCTTGATGCTGAATCAATTGATTGGCTGGAACAACACTTACAACAATATAAAGGAACAGTAATAGCTGTTACCCACGATAGGTATTTTCTTGATAATGTAGCTGGATGGATTCTTGAACTTGACCGTGGCGAAGGTATTCCTTGGGAAGGGAATTACTCCTCGTGGTTGGATCAAAAAACTAAGCGCATGGCTCATGAAGAAAAAACTGCAAGCAAACGTCAGAAAACTCTTGAGCGTGAGCTAGAATGGGTACGTATGGCACCTAAGGCTCGTCATGCAAAAAGTAAGGCTAGACTAAAAGCTTACGATAGCTTAATGGATAGTGATACTAAGGAAAGAATTGAAAAACTTGAACTTTTTATTCCCAATGGACCTCGTTTGGGAAGCAATGTGATTGAAGCACAAGGAGTTTCTAAAGCTTTTGGCGACAAGTTATTATATGAGAATCTTGAATTTCACCTACCTCCTAATGGTATTGTTGGAATTATTGGACCTAATGGAGCAGGAAAAACTACTCTTTTTAGAATGATTATGGGACTTGAGACTCCTAATAGTGGAGAATTTATGGTTGGTGATACTGTAAAGATTGGTTATATCGACCAACAACATGCAGATATTGATCCTAATAAAAGTATCTATGAGGTTGTTTCTCAAGGTAATGATCTTATAAAACTTGGTGACAAAACCATGAATTCTAGAGCATATATTTCAAGATTTAATTTTGGCGGTAGCGATCAAAATAAAAAATGCTCAGCTCTATCGGGTGGAGAACGAAATAGACTTCACCTAGCGCTTACTCTTAAGCAAGAAGCAAACGTGCTGTTACTTGATGAGCCTACCAACGATATTGATGTAAATACTCTTCGTGCTCTTGAAGAGGGCTTAGAAAATTTTGCGGG
>JAOZSY010000136.1:0-3503 GCA_029939445.1 Bacteroidales bacterium | reverse complement strand
CGGGTTGTGCGGTAGTAATTTCTCACGACAGATGGTTTTTAGATAGAATTGCAACTCACATACTTGCTTTTGAAGGAAACTCTCAAGTATATTGGTTTGAAGGTAGCTATTCTGAATATGAAGAAAATCGTAAGAAACGATTAGGAAATGAAGCTCCTAAGCGCATTAGATATAAAAAAATTAAAGCTTAATTAACTAAGATGAAAAAATCTGATTTAAAAATGGCATTATTAATTATGCTATTAGTCGCATTGTTTTTACCATTCCCATTTTTAGAAAATTTTCAAAAAGGTTTTCTATTTAATAATGATTTTTGGGTAACAACAAGTTTTCTCAAATTTGGGCTATTAGCCACATTAGGCGAAATGATTGGGTTAAGAATTAGTACTGGGGTGTATAATAATAATGGTTTTGGTTTATTGCCTCGTGCAATAGTATGGGGATTTTTAGGAATCGGAATAAAAATGGCTTTTGTAATATTTGCTGTTGGAACACCTGTTCTTGTACAAAAGTATTTCCATATACACCACGCTATAGCATCAATGAAAAGCAACGACTATTTTAGCGCTAGTTCTATTGGCCTTGGTGGAGCACGTATTGCTACGGCTTTCTTCATAAGCACTTTTATGAACCTAATATTTGCACCTGTTTTTATGACACTTCATAAAATTACTGATATTCATATTATTGCAAATGGTGGAACGCTTAAAGGTTTCTTTACGCCAATAAAATTTTATGAAATATTTCCAAAGTTAAATTGGAGTGTACAATGGAATTTCGTTTTTAAGAAAACAATCCCTTTCTTCTGGATTCCAGCTCATACAATAACATTCTTAATGCCATCAGAATACAGAATTGTGTTTGCAGCTTTATTGGGAATTATTTTAGGAATTATACTAACAATAGCTACTCAAAAATCAAAATAAATCAATAGAGAAACAAACTTTTATAGTTCAAATATGTAATCTTGCATCTGAATTAATTATTCATTTACGAATTCTTATTTATATTAATAATTAAATATTTTATGAAGTATCTTTTAGTTTTAATAATTACAGCTTTCATTGTTTTACAGGGATATAGTCAAGACACTACCTCCACAAAAAAGAAAATAACTTTTGACTTAAGTGGTTTTGTAAAAACTGACTTTTGGGTTGATTCACGAAAAATGGCAAATGCCAGAGAAGGGCTTTTTGCTGTATTTCCTTTGGATGTAAAGCTTGATGCTGAAGGAAACGACATTAACGCTGCTCCTAACTTCAATTATAGTGTTATTACAAGTAGGACTGGACTAAAAATTAATGGATTTAACGCATTTGGAGCTAAAACATTTGGATATATCGAAGCTGATTTTTCGGGCATGTCAAATAGCACTATAGCTACGTTCCGACTACGTCACGCTTTCCTACAAATGAACTGGAAGAAAAGCTCATTGCTATTAGGGCAGTTTTGGCATCCAATGTTTGTTACAGATGTTTTCCCTTCAGTAATATCATTAAATACAGGATCTCCATTTCAACCTTTTATTAGAAGTCCACAAATTAGATACACTCAAAAAATAGGTGATTTACAAATAATTGCTGCAGCATTAGCACAACGCGATTATGCTAACGACGGACCAATGGGAAGATCATACTCATACCTAAGTAACAGCCTCATTCCAAATGCTCATATTCAGTTCAAGTACATTAAAAATAAGAATACTTTTGGAATTGCTGCTGACTATAAATTACTTAAGCCACGCCAAATAACTGACAGTAATATAATAAGTACCTCTACAGTTTCTAGTATTTCATATATGGCATATTATAAATGGCAAGGCAATAAAATTCAGATTAAAGCAAAAGCTATTTGGGGTCAGAATTTAACCGATAATCTATTACTTGGAGGCTATGCTATTGCAAGTATAAACCCAATAAATGATGTTAGAACATACACTCCTACTCAGCATCTATTTACTTGGCTCGATATTGATTACAATATTAAATTCGACAAGTTTACAGTACTACCAGGAATATTTTTGGGATACCTTAAAAATTATGGAACTATTGAAGACAATACTGGCATCTATTATGCTACAGCTTCAAACATTGATAATTTAAGACGTATTGCACCAAACCTATCAATTAAATCGGGCAATACAATGCTTTCTATAGAATATGAATATACAACGGCATATTATGGAACTCCGAATAAAAGTGGTTTAGTAAAGAATACATATAGTGTTTCTAATAATAGATTATTATTTACTGCATTCTATTTCTTTTAAACACAGATACCGCCATGGTAGGTTCAAGTCGCAAACGCAATTTTCAGTTTACAAATTTATAAAATAGTTCTTTAGGATTATTAAAATCTAGTGTTTCCCTTGGTCTCCTATTAATTTTATGTTGTACTTCATTAATATACTGACTATTAAATTGATTAAAGTTTGATTTTTTAGGGATATATTGCCGCACTAATTTATTAGTATATTCACTTAAGCCCCTTTCCCATGAACAATATGGATTACAAAAATAAAATAGGGAATCAAGTTTTTTAGATACTTGAAGGTGTTCGGCAAACTCGGTTCCGTTATCACTAGTTATGGAGTGAACATAGTTTTTGTATGGTAAAAGCATCTCTATTACTTCTTTAGCTAAACTTTTAGCATTCTTACCATTTTTTAGTTTCTTCATCATAAAAAAGGCTGTTGTTCTTTCTACAATTGTAACTATTGCGCCCTTATTCTCCTTACCTACAATTAGATCAATCTCCCAGTCACCAAACCGCTCTTTGTTGTTAATTACAGAGCTTCGTTCTTCAATTGAGACCTTGTCTTTGATTACGACCTTTTTACCTCCTACTGGTCTCTTACGATGTTTTAGTCTATGCCTGGTGTGCTTATATAAATCACCTCCATTAGCCTTATCCTCTCGTATAAAGGCATATATCCTTTCGTGGCTTACCATTGGAATACTACCCTTTTTACATATCCCGACTATCTGTTTTGGGGATAATTGTTCATCTTCAAGGTATTTAATTACGATCCTTTCTGCATTGATATCAAACTTACGTTTTTGATTAAAACGCTCTTTTCTCTCCTCTGCTTTCTCCTGTGCCTTGGCTGGCTGGTAAATTAGTCTTTTAGAACTATTACGTTTTAGTTCCCTTGATATTGAGGATTCGCAGAGTCCAATAGCATCTGCAATAAATTTTTGAGACATATTACATTTCAAATATGCCTTAATTTCGTACCTTTGTTCTTTCGTTATATGTTTCATATTTACAACTTTTAGTCGAGTACAAATATAAGCAGTAATGAATAAACCTTGAGAACGATAGCATTTTTGCCTTCGTTCTCTTTGTTTCGTTTCGCTACGCTTCTCTTCACAAAGAGAACGAAGGCAAAAACAATTACTCTTAATATTTAGACTCTTAAAAATTGCATTTACTAATTGAACTTAGGTTATTAAAGGTTGATTTTTCGCAAAATAAAACTTTGACCTATTTAACAATATAAA
>JAOZSY010000367.1 GCA_029939445.1 Bacteroidales bacterium | reverse complement strand
AGAATGCAAGCAAAACTTATGATGAAATTCTTAAGAGATTTGGATATGAAAAAGGCGTTTTAGAGCAGAAAAAACAAATATATTTAAGCAAAGGGGAGTATAAAAAAGCAATAATTGTAATTCAGCAATTAATAGAGCATAACCCACGGGAGAAAGAATACTATGGTATGGTAGCGGAGTTGTATCTAAATGAAGGCAACCCTGATGAGGCAATGAAGTATTATCAAAAAATACTTGCCATAGACCCTAACGATGGTTACGTTCATTTTGCTTTGGCAGATTATTATGTAGCCAAAGGCCTTGATAAAAAATCTTATGAGGAGATTAAGCTTGGAATGAGCTCACCAAGCCTTAATGTAGATTCTAAGATGAAGGTTCTACTTCATTTTAAAAAAACTGCAGAGATTGATAAAAAAATCGAGTCGCTTTTTGAAGAATTATTAGCTATTGCAACTTCTATAAACTCTAAAGAACCTAAAATATTAGCTTTAAATGCTGATTATAATACCTCAAAAGATAATACTGAAGAGGCTATAATCTACTTAGAGATGATTTTAGCAATTGATAGTAGTAGATTTGTAATCTGGAACCAGCTTCTTATTGCAGAAAATAAGCTGGCAAATACTGAGGCTTTACTAAACTATAGCGAAAGGGCACTAAAGTTATTTCCTCAGCAAGCAAGTTTATATTTTTATAATGGGGTAGCAAATGCCGATAAAGGAAACTGGGAAAAGGTGAAACAGATGGCAATAGTTGGTGATAATTTTATCTATAAAAATGATGAAAAAGCACTGCTTTTAGCATTAAGAGCTAAGTCAGAAATGCACTTAGGAGAAATTGATAATGGTGTTGCTAATTATAAAACCGCAATAAAACTTGACCCCGAAAATACCGATATTCAGATTGATTATGCGTATTACTTAGCGTTGAATAAAGTAAATACATCAAAAGCAATAAGTATATCAAAGTCGGCTCTTGAGCTTAATAGCAAAAACCCTAGATATGTTTACATTTATGCCTTTTGCCTTTATAAAGATGGGCAAAATAATGAGGCCAATAAATGGGTAAAGCAAGCAATGAAAAAATACCCTAATAATAAAAAATTCCAACTCCTTGATATGGAGATAAATAAACAATAGTATAATGAAAAAATATCTTTTATTTTTTTCCATAATAAGTCTATTCTTTGCTTCTTGTAGTAGAAATAAAGCCGTAGAGGCTACTACTATAAGTACTCAAACAGAAGTAGATTCAGTATACAAGCTTATGACTAGCCACCAATTTAATTCTGAATGGTTTAGTGGTAAATTTAAGGGGGCATATCATAATCCCGACGATAAGCAAGTTTTTACTGGCCAAATACGTATTCGTAAGGATAGCCTAATTTGGATAAGCATTACTGCAATAATGAATATTGAAGTATTTAGAATAGAGGTGAAACCAGATTCTTTTACATTTATCAATAGAATAGAAAAAACTTATATTAAATCTAGTACCGAGTTTCTTCGTAAAAGAATTGGTGTAGATGTGGATTTTGAAATGTTGCAATCAGTATTATTAGGAAATGATTTTCCTTATTATGAAACAAGTGTTTTTAAGCTTAATGATAAAAACAATAAGTATCAACTTAGTACAATCTCTCGAAGAAAACTTAAAAAGCAAAGCAAAGAATATGAAGATAATTCCAAAATATTGGTGCAAAACATATTAATAGATAAGCAGACTTATAAAATTGATAAACAAACAGTAAAAGTTGTGGGAAATGATAAAACTGTTTTAAGAATTAATTATAATAATTTTCAATTGGTTAATGATCAACTATTTCCCCATAATATGATAATAAAATATAAGGAGGATAATAAAACATTTATAGAATTTGATTTTTCTAAAATAACTCTTGATGAAAAAATACGTTTCCCTTTTAAAGTATCAAAGAAGTATACAGAGGTGAAAATAGAAGGTCGATAAACAACCAATAAGTCTAAATATAATTAACAATCTTCTTTTAATAATAAAATATATTTACAATTATCCATTGAAGAAGACGTTATAAATTAGCATTAATATTACCACTTCTAATTATTCCGATTGTGTATAAAAACATCTTGCGCAAATTACTTATACTTACATTATTCCTAAGCTTTTTGGGGACAAGTACTATTGTGTATTCTCAAAACAAAAACAAGACTAAAAAACAATTACAAT
>JAOZSY010000366.1 GCA_029939445.1 Bacteroidales bacterium | reverse complement strand
CTATTATCGCTATTAGTTTTATAAATCAATTCGGAGGAATAATGCTGGATAGAGTCTTTATAAGATTCTAATAGTGTTGTGTTTTGCGCTTTTGATTGAACAAAAAAGAATGGTATTATTAATAATAAAATGTATTTCTTCATTAAGAGTATATATTTGATTAGCTATATTCTAACGTATTATTAATAGAAATATTTGAAACTAATACGAAAGACAAATATAAATAAATTTTGGATTGAAGATAAGGTGTAAAAAACAAAAAAAAGCGCCAATAAATCAATATTGACGCTTGTATATATTTTCTAAAATATTAATTCAAATAAGAGAACACCTTACTTTTTGCAATGGTGTTTTCTTATACTTACTATTTTAGTAATTCTAACATTTTTGTTCCTAAATCAGCAGGAGAGTCCACAACGTGAACGCCACATTCAGTAAGAATTTCTTTCTTAGCTTCTGCAGTATCAGCTTTTCCACCAACAATAGCACCAGCGTGTCCCATAGTACGACCTTTAGGAGCAGTAGCACCTGCAATAAAACTAACAACTGGCTTAGTACCGTTTTCTTTAATCCAATATCCAGCATCAGCTTCCATATTTCCTCCAATTTCACCAATCATGACGATACCTTCAGTTTCTGGGTCATTCATTAGCAATTCTACAGCATCGCGAGTAGTAGTTCCAATAATTGGATCGCCACCAATACCAATAGCAGTAGTTTGACCTAAACCAACTTTTGTCAACTGATCAACAGCTTCGTAAGTTAGGGTTCCCGAACGAGATACAATACCTACTCGACCTTTAGTGTGGATGAAACCTGGCATAATACCAACTTTAGCCTCACCTGGAGTAATTACTCCTGGGCAGTTAGGACCAACTAATCTACAGTCTTTATCTGATAAGAATTCCTTAACAGCAACCATATCTTTTGTCGGTACACCTTCAGTAATACATATTACAGTTTTGATACCTGCTTCAGCAGCTTCCATTATTGCATCAGCAGCGAATGGAGGTGGTACAAAAATCACAGATACATTTGCTCCAGCATTATCAACTGAATCTTTTACTGTGTTAAAAACTGGTTTTCCTAAATGCTCTTGGCCACCTTTTCCTGGAGTTACTCCTCCAACAACGTTAGTACCATAATCAATCATTTGGCCAGCATGAAAAGTTCCTTCTGAACCTGTAAAGCCTTGAACTACAACTTTTGAATCTTTATTAACTAATACGCTCATATTATTGTTTTGTGTTTTATTATTTATGCCAACGACATAAATTATATGTGTTTATTTTCGAATGCCAAATTTACAATAATTTTACTCTCTTTTATTCTTTCTTCTTGAGAAATAATAAGAATTATAACTGACATAGGTTAGGAGTTTTACTGAGAGAGGTACTATTGAATTGATTTTTTAAAGCTTGATAGTTGTGTTTTAAACTTAAAGTGTGTTTCTCCACTTTGTTAGTAAAACCAATAAATCTTTGATTTATTACGCCATCCAGCTTGATTTTGGTATTTAACAAAGAATATCTTTACATCTGCTTGATTCTCGTATTCTACAAAGTATAACTTTTTATCTGCTTGATTGCTGTATTTAGTAAAAAACCAAAGTCCATTATTCTCACCAGCCTGATTCTTATACTTTACTTTATAAACCTTCAAATCTGCTTGGTTTTCATATTTTACAACATAAACTTTTATGTCGGCCTGATTTTCGTATTTCACTGAGTATATTTTCTGAGCAGAGGATGATATTGTTGTTGCTAATATTAATGCAACGATTAATAGATACTTCTTCATAGACTTGCGATTTGTTGGGTTTAAATATAGACCTCCAAACACAATTATTGAGCCAATTATTAAGGGTGTAATATTGAAAATATAGTTGTAATTCTAAAAATCAAAAATATAACAGGGTAAACGCACCTTAAATAACACTTCTACTATAACAAATATTATTAAGGTAGTTCTAAAAGCTATCAAGAGCTTGCTACACTACAAAAAATTCGTTTAATTAGAGTAATTCGATGATGAATTTGCGTCTTAAATTTACATATACAGCTGTATATTACGATAGTAAACGATACATATTGGTTTGGCAACAATAAACATGCGTCTGCCCTGAAAATATAATAATACTTCTAATTATCAACAATAGATTTCTTACTTTTGCCACTCACAATATAATATATAGTACTATGGAATTA
>JAOZSY010000365.1 GCA_029939445.1 Bacteroidales bacterium | reverse complement strand
CTGAGATGAAAATAATGCCTAATCCAGCTAGTGATTTTATTGGTATTACCATTGCAGAAGATTATGAATTTCCATTACAACTGAATATTTACGATATTAGTGGTAAATTAGTAATGCAAAAACATATTGATAATCTCAATACTATTATGCTTGATAAATTAGCAACAGGATTGTATCAAGCTGTAATTACAGATGTAAATCAAAAATCATTCAAACAAAAATTAATTATTAAGTAATTAACTCATATAGCAAGGGCAGATTTAGTTGCCCTTGCTCTTAAAATCTCCCATTATGAAAACGATGACTTTAGGACTGATTCTACTGGTGTTTACATCATTAGGATTATTTGCTCAACAAGATAATAAGCTGCAATTTGCGAATGAATTGAAAGGCAAAGAAGCCTATATCCCCTTTTCTCAAAAAGTTGTAAAAGGAAATGATAATAAACTGAATATTCTGTTCAAAAACGACTCAATATACTGGCCTACAATACATGTTGCCGTAGATGTACTTCAAAAAGATTCATTTTATTATGTATTAGGGTCTTATCCTGATAACTCATTTCTAACAAAATTTGATTTGCAGGGAAATAAAAGCCTACAAAAAACTAACATATGGAATGACGAAGCTCATTCTATGTATTATTTTACATCAAATAAATTAACACAACTATCCGATGGGAATATGGCATATCTCTATGCTGAACTCCATATCGATACTATTCATTTCCACAATAGATATGTCCCGGTTGTAAAATACTTTGATGATAGCTTAAATGTCAAATCAACATATTATTGGAATGATACTATCAGTTTTTATCCTGGCGGAGGAATTGTTGCAGATAAGGATAAAGGGTTTACTTATTGTGGACAATTGGCTTCTCGCTCAATGACATGGATACAATATGATAGTACGCAAGGTTATTATCTAGAAGATTCTACATACCTTGGGATTGTTATAGTTGATAGTAATTTGAATGCTATTTATAATAATAAAACTTATGTGCAACATCCTGATTGTAGCAGTGAAAATATGAGAGTTGAAGATTTGGAAAAAGCCCATGATGGAGGATATATTGTTGGAGGACATGTTAATGCTTGTGCAGGGGTTAATGGCTGGGCTGGTTATTCAGCATATATCGTGAAATTTGACAGTTTATTAAATCATCAATGGACAAAGGTGTTTGAAGATTCCATATATAAAGACGAACCAATTAATATAGTACCAAGCAAATATGGAAAGAGTTATATTTATACACGAGGTCATACCAAAACCCAAAGCATAGCCTACGGTAAATTTGATGAAAATGGGACTATACTTTGGGAGAAATACTTTAGAAAAACACTTGATACAAATGGCATGGCAGGCGTGCTGACAATTTGGGATCGCCCTCATGGAGTTATAGAAAAAGATAATGGCGATATTATTTTTGGAAGTAGAATAAATGGGAATAGAGCCACAGGACTCGTGCGAACCGACTCAGTTGGCAACGTAAAATGGAGTAGGGTGATTAGTACACTTTATAACGATAGTTTATTGTATTATTCGTATATATTTAATCTAAAGAATCCCATTGGCGAAGGAGCTTTGCTCGTTGGTCGTGTACATGCCATGGGAGCATTTTTAATACGAACAGATAGTTTGGGCTGTACATTACCTAACTGTTTAGATACTACATTGCATGTTAGTTTGGAGGAAATAATAGAACTAAAAGAACAGAAACTAATTGTTTATCCTAATCCTACTCAGCATACTATTCAGGTTGCTATAAATGAGCAAGGCGAAAGACTAGAACAAATAATAATCTATGATATAAATGGTCGTGAGATAATTAATGAGACCATGGATACATATATATTTACCAAAGACATAAGTAGTTTTTCAAAAGGAGTTTATATCATTAAAGTAAAAGGAAGTAATGGTAGTATATTGAGTAAGAAATTTGTGAAACACTAATTAAATCTTATCAAGTTTATTGAATTTTTTTGTTAAAGGCATTAATACTTTATCTAATAAATAGGCCTTTACAAATAAATTCACGTTTTTACGCCGACCAAAATCCCATATTTACCAAAAAAGGCTTAATCCTAAGTGTTTATACCTACGTTTTTACGTGTTTTTAGGGCAGTATTTGTTTTTTTCATTACCTTTGATTCCTATTAATAAATCAGATAGTCTTTCGAATGCTAAATAGTCCGTAATAACGGACCTAGCCCTCG
>JAOZSY010000014.1 GCA_029939445.1 Bacteroidales bacterium | reverse complement strand
CCAGTATGTCCAACCATGTCACTATTGGCAAAGTTCAGGCAAATAAAGTCGAATTTTTCAGAATTTATTGCTGCAACCACTTTCTCTGTAACCTCAGGGGCCGACATCTCAGGCTGAAGGTCGTAAGTGGCAACTTTTGGAGAACTCACCATTATTCTTTCCTCGCCATCAAAAGGGATATCTGTTCCTCCAGAAAAGAAAAATCCCACATGAGGATATTTCTCTGTTTCGGCAATACGAAGTTGTTTCAATCCATTATTAGCAATTACAGCGCCCATAGTATCTGCCAAGTTTGCTTTATCGTAAATAATATTCACGTTCTTGAAATTATCATCATAACGAGTCATTGTATAATATTCCAAAGGAATAGTTTTCATTCCTTGCTCAGGCATATCTTGCTGTGTGAGAACCGTGGTAATCTCGCGCAAACGATCAGTACGAAAGTTAAAACAAATTACAACATCTCCCTCGGAAATAGTTGCCAATGGTTCATTAGTGTTTTTATTTAATATAACCGATGGCTTTATAAATTCATCAGTAATATCATTCTTATATGATTCTTCAATAGCGGCTATTGCAGAGTTATAACTATCGCCTATAGCATTAACCATAAGGTCGTAGCCCAGTTTTACCCTTTCCCAACGTTTATCTCTATCCATGGTATAATATCTACCACAAACAGTTGCGATTTTAGCTGTTTTATCTAAAATATAGCTATCAATATTACTTATAAAATTCAGGCCGCTTTTTGGATCAGTATCTCTCCCGTCCATAAGCGCATGAATAAATACTTCTTGCAAATCATTATTATCAGCCAAGTCAACTAATTTCTTTAGATGCTCCATTGACGAATGTACTCCGCCATCAGAAACCAAACCTAAAAGGTGAAGCTTTTTTCCTTTTTCTTTTGCATATTTAAATGCTTTCAATAATTCTTTATTTTCTGAAATACTATTATCCTCAACAGCTTTATTTATGCGAACAAGATCTTGGTAAACAACTCTTCCTGCACCAATATTCATATGCCCAACTTCCGAATTACCCATTTGCCCACCTGGCAAACCAACTTCTTCTCCAGAGGCATCAAGAAGCCCCTTTGCTACTTTAGAGTCATTGTATAACTTATCAATATTTGGAGTATTTGTATTGTATATAGCATCGGCTTTATTGTGTTTGCCTTCGCCCCAACCATCCATTATTATTAGTATCGATTTCTTAGTATTTCGCATATCGTTTCTTTTAATATATCTTCTGCAAAAATATTACATTATTGCGTTTATAATATATAATTATTCCATTTTATAACACATTTGTTTAATAATAAAACACCTGGTCTTAGAAAAAAATATTAATGAAAAATTTAATGGGATTATTATTTAATTATTGATGGTTAGAATTGCACCATCGAAATATG
Source organism: Bacteroidales bacterium (assembly GCA_029939445.1). Taxonomy (GTDB): domain Bacteria; phylum Bacteroidota; class Bacteroidia; order Bacteroidales; family UBA1556; genus UBA6267. The sequence goes on along the minus strand of JAOZSY010000014.1, from coordinate 21,950 downwards.
TATAATATCGTTTTAGAGGAATAGTGGCCGGCCCCTTGATAATACTACCATCAAGAATACCAAATTGTGAGTCACAAGAGGTGGTGTCAGAACAAGTAATTCCTGTATTATCCATCGTAATTCTAGCGGTTTGCTCAAAAGGATCGAAAGGACACGCTCTATCATAAGCCACAAAATCATCAACAGAAACTCTATAAACCAAAATACCTTTATAACCACCCGTAAGATATACCCATCCGCCAATGGTATTTAGTTCAATATACATTGTAGAAGTAATATCAATATTTAAATTCACAGCGACTTCAGGAATTGCATCATGAGGCACCTTCTCTCTGCATCCAGTGCTTATAAATGCAAAAACAATTAACAATACTCCAAAAACTATCTTTGTCGACTTTATCATAATTGTATATTAATGTCGCAAAAGTAATATTATTGTGTTTTGGCTATAATTAAAGTTTATTAAAATTATCGTTTTTAGTTTTTTAATGACTTTCGCACTAGAAACAAGGGAGAAATATATTATATAAGTTGTAAATCCATCAAAATAAATCAACGTCTGAAATAATAATGAATTTTATATATATAATATTTGTATTTTTACGAGTTCATTAACTTACGTATAACAACACTAATGTATCGTATATTACTAATTAGTCTTATTCTATTTACTAGTCTCTTTGCTTATTCACAGCAAAGTACTGGCCTTATACCCATCGAGAAGTTTAACTCTGACAAGCTTGGCGTGCAGCCTCATTGTTTTGATTTTGCTCAAGACTCTCGAGACGCTATTTATGTTGGCAATAAAGACGGACTGCTTGTTTATACTGGTGTTTGGAGACGTTTTTTAACAAATAATGCTACCGAAATTAGAGCTCTTGCCATTGGCCCTAATGGCGATATATTTATCGGAAATCAGAAAGGCTTTGGTTATTTCACCCCCAATGATACTGGTATATTTGTATATTACCCATTAGATACATTACTCCCTAAAGAGCAACAAGAAAAAGTTAATAATACTCAACTTGTACTTTGCAAAGATTCTGCTGTATACTTTGTTTCTGGAAAATACTTATATAAATACTATAATAAGCAGCTTAACATAATTGACCTTGAGGGTGAAGTTAGTATGTTATCTACTGTTAATGACAGACTTTTAATTATTATTAAATCAAAAGGTTTATTTGAATTGATTGATAATAAATTAAAACCCCTATTTACTAGTGATAAGTATTTCTACAAAAAAGACTCCACAAGAATATTTAAAATTGCATCTTTTCAAGGATTTGGAGAAAACAAAATAATATATTTAACATCTAATCCTCTAAAAAAAGAATTAAGAATTCTTGATTTAAAAACTGGAGAAAACTCAGTTTTCCATACTCAATTAGATAGCCTCTTATATAAGGTTAAAATAAAGAGTTTTATAAACATAAACAACTCTTTACTAGCTCTAAGAATTGAGAATAAAGGAATAATTATAATTGATAAAGATGGTAAATTCATAAGAAAGATTGATAAATCAAGTGGTTTACAAAGTGATGTTATCGAGAGTATTTTTGTTGATAGAAGTAATATATTATGGGTTGCTCACAAAACTGGAATTAGTAGAGTAGATATATTCTCTAACTACGAGTATTTACCCATTGAGAAGCTAGGAATTAAAAACACAATAGAAGATATAAAATTATTTAATGACACACTGTTTTTTGCTGTTCAAAACCAATTATCTTATCTTGCAGCTAGTACATATGATCAAAAACGCACCCTCACTCTTGAGGAAATAGACGATTTGAGTAATCCTAAAATATTGCCTATTGAGAGTAGGCTTACCAGAGGACAAGGGTGCTATGGATTATTAAATTTTAATCTTAATAATTATCGAAGCCTTCTTATTATAACAAATAACAATATAGTAGAGAAAACGGAAAGTGGTGAGACAAGGATTGTATTTCATGAATCGGGTCGTAAACTATTCCAAGACAAAAAGAATCCAAATAGAGTGTGGGTTTCCATTTATCCCAAGGGCTTGGCTAGTCTCTATTATAATAATGGAGAATGGATAAATGAGGGAAAAATAGAAAACACTTCTTATAATATTTTTGATATAAATTCTGATAAAGACAATAATATATGGATGGGAGCTTATGGTTTATTAAAGCTGCAAACTCCTGTATTTATTGATCATAAAATTTCTAATCCAAATATAATAACATTTGATACCACTAATGGCTTATCAGCTAATGATACTTATATTGTTCATAGTGATAATGGAAATGTGTTTTTTGCCTCTGCCGATGGCTTATACGAATACAATACTGAAACAAACCACTTTGCAAAAAGTGACTACTACGGTAATTGGATAAAAAATCATTTCTCATTACGCTTTTATAAAGACAAATTTGGAAAAACTTGGACGGTAAGTTACCCTGATGATAAGTCTAAGATTTACATTAAAAGTTTTACTCCAAATTCCGAAGGAACTTTCTTTATGAATACTGAGTTTTCGAAACAGATTAAAGCTCAAAAGTTTTTTGCTATATGTCCATATAAAGGACGTTTACTGGCAGGAGGGACATTTAGTATTGTTTATCTGAAAAACTCTGTTGATACCAACAGTAGTAATAAGGTAAATGTTTTTATCAATATTATTGAAAAGACTAATAAGAAAACATTATTTGGAGGTACTTACACTAATCCTTCTGGTAATATTGTTTCTTCACAAAGTAAGACATCGGTTCCAATATTAAATTATAAAGATCATAACCTTGTTTTTAAATTCTCTGGGATAAGTAATAAAGTTTCTAGCAATTTAGAATACCGATGGTGGCTAGAGGGTAATGATAAAGATTGGGAAGTTTGGAATAAAAAAACCGAAGTAAGGTTTACAAATCTTCATGAAGGGGAATACACCTTTTGGGTTCAAACAAGAGATATTTACGGAAACGAAAGTTCAAAGTTAAGTTATTCATTTACCATAAAACCACCATGGAATAGAACAATTTGGGCATATATTTCTTACTTTATTTTCTTTATCGCATTTGTATGGGGTGCAATTCAGTATTCCACCCGCAAACTAAAACTCATAATTACCCAAGCAACTGCGGAAATTCAAAAACAAAAAACTGATATTGAAACCAAAAATGAGGAAATAGTTAGTAGTATTCGTTATGCACAGCGCATACAAGAGGCTGTTATTCCAAATAAAATACAAATGGAAAAAGCCTTCCCTGATCATTTTGTTTTATGGAAACCTAGGGATATAGTAAGTGGTGATTACTATTGGATGATGGAAAAAGAAGGGAAATTGATTTTAGCGGCTGCAGATTGTACTGGACATGGAGTTCCTGGTGCATTTATGAGTATTATGGGAATCTCTTTCTTAAATGAAATTGCTCATAATCCCAATGTACAAAGTGCTGCTGCTGCACTTGATATGTTACGACAAAATGTTATAACATCTCTAAATCAAGAAGGCTCAAAAACCAATACCAAAGACGGTATGGATATGTCGATATGTGTATACGATTTTGATAATATGGTTATGGAATTTGCCGGAGCTTACAACCCTATGTATATGATTCGTGATGGTGAACTTAGCACTATTAAAGCCGATAGAATGCCTATTGGTATTCACGAACGCGATAATAATTCCTTTACAAATATTAGATTTAATATGCATAAGGGAGACGTTTTCTATATTTTAAGTGATGGTTATATTGATCAATTTGGTGGAGAAAAAGGTAAGAAATTTATGACAAAGAGATTTAAGAAACTATTACTAGAAATTTATACCAAACCCATGGCTGATCAAAGAGAAATTCTTTGGCAAACATTATTAAGCTGGCGTGGTGATATAGAACAACTTGATGATATAATTGTAATTGGAGTAAGGGTATGATAGAGCAGATTGACAGTGGTTTTCAGGCTTTGACAACAGATACCGTACCGTCAAAACTACTTCCTGATACAGTAGATATTATTTCACTTTTTAATAACCACTTACTCCAAGCGGACTCTATTAATCCATCACCAATTGTTCATAGCTCTTTCAATACGTTTTTTTATTGGCTTTTGTCCATTAGTATTCTTATTGTTTTTGCAAAAGTAACGTACTACAAACAATTTAGTATAAGCTTTCTTTCCAATTTTAGTCAGCGCAACTATTCACTACTACAGCAATTGGGAGATACCATTAGACATCCTATAAACCTTATATTACTTATTGTTTATATAATATCTGGAGCATTATTTTTAAGTATAATTTCATACGATTACATCAATCAAGAAACATATACCATTAATAGCCTTGTTTTTCAAAATATTATTATAATTAGCGGGGTGGTGTTATCAACAGTTCTTATTGCCGAATTTTTTAGATATCTATTCCAAATAGATGTACTAATTAGCACATATTACGAAAGCACAGTACAGTCTTATAACCTTTCATCACTGATATTAACCTTAGGAATATGGTTCATTATTTTCTCAGGGATAGAAATTGCAACAATGATAATTCTAGGACTATTAACTATGCAGTATTTATACAGAATCTATAACTTATTAATACACATTAGAATAAAAAATAAATATAGTTTGTTTCATTATATTATTTACATTTGCACGGTCGAAATTCTACCTTTAATTATAGCTACAAAGCTATATTTTGTAATGGTTTTGCAATAATTGTAACTATTAGACACGCCTAATATTTTACTTGATTAGGGTGAATTTTGATAATAAAAAGTATTATAATATTAAAAACTATAGTTTTGAAAATAAAAAGTATTCTTATTTCTCAACCAAAACCTGCAGATTTAGATAAATCTCCTTACACAAAACTTGCTGAAAAACACAAAATTCAGGTTGATTATTTTAAATTTATTAAGATAGAAGGAGTTCCCTCTAAAGAATTTAGGAAAGCACGTACCAATATAGCTACCTATTCTGCGGTAATTTTTACATCACGTCAGGCAGTTGATCATTTTTTCAGAATTGCAAAAGAGCTTCGTATTGAAGTTTCGGAAGAGCTGAAATACTTTTGTATGTCAGAGTCAACAGCATATTATCTACAAAACTACGTACAATACCGCAAAAGAAAGATTTTTCACGGTGAGCGTACTTTTATGGATTTAATGATTATTATTAAAAAACATCCGGAAGATAAATTTCTTTTCCCTTGTTCAGAAACTCATAAACAAGATCTTCCTGATGCTTTAACGGCAGAAAAAATTGATTATACAAAAGCTATTATTTATAAAACTGTTGCCTGTGATTTATCTAAAATAGAGGTTATAGATTATGATATGCTTGTGTTTTTTAGCCCTTCGGGAGTTAAATCATTACTTAAAAACTATCCTGACTATAAACAAGAAGGTCAAGTTATTGCAACATTTGGTAAAACAACCACTGACGCTGCTAAGGATTTAGGACTTGAAGTAAGTATTGCTGCTCCAACACCTAAAGCCCCTTCTATGTCAATGGCAATAGAGAATTACGTGAAAGAAGCAAATAAAAGAAAAAGATAAATACCTAATTCAAAATTATATAATCAACCATCTTACCTAAAGAAGTAAGATGGTTTTTTTAATTAATTATAGCATAAATAATTAGCTTAATAATACAAATCGTTATAGAGTATTTATAAATTGATTCTAAATAGAGTTAAAAAACTAACGACATATTAAGATAATTACTAATTTTGCCACATTATGCAAATAGAAGTTTTAAAATCTAAGATTCATAAAGTTAAAGTCACACAAGCTGACTTAAACTATATTGGCAGTATCACTATTGATCAAGATTTGATGGATTCTGTTGATATTATAGAAAACGAGCGAGTACATATATATAATATTACCAATGGCGAACGCTTTGACACATACGTGATAAAGGGCAAAAGAGGTAGTGGCGTAATTGGCGTTAATGGAGCCGCCGCTCGCAAAGTACAAGTTAACGATTTACTAATCATTGTATCGTATGCTCGTATGGATTTTGAAGAAGCAAAATCGCATCAACCCGCAATTATATTTCCTACTGACGATAATAAACCAGCTTAATATCTTGAAAAAGAAAATCATAACTGCGCTAAAATTAGTTATTGCCTTTGGTATTGGAATTGGTATTATATACCTTTCACTCAAGGACTTAACCCCTACGGCTAAGGATGATATTATCTCAAGTTTTTTACTCGCTGACTATAGTTGGGTAGCTTTCTCATTGTTTTTTGGAATATTAAGTCACCTTATTCGTGCTCAAAGATGGAGAATGCTCCTTCAACCAATGGGCTATACTACTACTTTGAAAAATAGCTTTCTTGCAGTTATGATTGGCTATTTTGCTAATTTAGGTATTCCACGCTCTGGGGAGCTAGCGCGATGTACTATCCTTTATAAAGAAGACAAAATTCCTGTAGACAAAAGCTTTGGAACGGTTATTATAGAACGAACAATTGATATGATAATATTCTTTTCCTTATTCTTTCTAACCTTTATCGTACAATTTAAAAGGCTAAATGCTTATATTGAAGAAAATATATTTCCAGCACTGGAAAATAAATTTGGCTTTATTAATAATGGTGACTTATTCTTTAAGGAGGTAATTGGTGGAATTATTATTATTTTTCTTATTACCTATTTTATTTTCAGAAAAAAACTTCTGCAATTAGCTTTTGTTCAGAAAATACTTAAATTATTTGGCGGCATTTGGGAAGGCTTGAAATCCATTGTAAATATAAAGCAGCCATTATTATTTATTATCTATTCGCTGCTAATATGGCTTAACTATTACCTTATGATTCATATGGGCCTACAAGCTATTCCGCAAACTAGTGGATTAGGACTTGGGGCTACTCTCTCGGTGTTGGTTTTGGGCTCAATAGGAATTATGCTTACTCCTGGTGGCATAGGCTTATATCCAGTAATTGTAGCTCAAACATTAGTTTTATATGGCATCTCTGCCGACTCGGGATATGGCGACGCAATAGGTTGGTTAACCTGGAGTTCACAGACGATAATGATAATAGTTTTAGGCTCAATTTCAGTATTACTAATAAGCCTTAAAAGCAAGAATAAACTAAGTAATTAGTTCTGTCTTTAATAATAAATTTTAAACTTATGAATAATTACAGCCAAGTTAAATCCAAGATTACTCAACAAGAGCAACTTGATAGTTTGATAGACTCGTGGAAATCAAATGAAGAAAAAATTGTATTTACAAATGGTTGTTTCGATATTATTCATCAAGGACATATCGATTATTTGGCAAAAGCCTCTAATCTAGGAACAAAACTAATTATTGGAGTAAATACCGACAGATCCGTAAGTGCAATTAAGGGAGAACATCGCCCTATTCAAGATGAATATTCTCGACAGATGATACTTGCTGCTATGCAATTTGTAGATGCGGTAATACTTTTTGATGACGATACGCCAATCAATCTAATTAGTAGAATTATTCCCTCAGTATTGGTGAAAGGAAGTGATTATAATGCAAAAGATATTGTTGGTTATGATGTAGTTATCAATAATGGTGGCTCGGTAGAAACATTAGATTTCTTAGAGGGGTTTTCCACTTCGGGTATTGAGCGAAAAATTATTGAATCCAACTAAGATCTCTATATTACTCCACTTTTTTTCATCCTATAAATCGTAGATTTTCCAATATTTAAAGCCTTAGCAACAGCTGTTATATTTCCTTCATATTTCTTTATATAACTATTTATTATTTTAGAATTATATTCTTCCAATGTTAGGTCAAAAGACAAAACATCAGTTAGGGTATTTATATTTCTAAAGCTAATATCATCTTCTTGAATAATATTATTTTCAGACAAAACAGAAGCTAGTTCAATAACAGCTTTTAATTCACGAACGTTTCCGGGAAAAGAATAGTTTAATATTTTATCTTGCGCCTCTGTGGACATTGCAATCATTTTCTGACTATTCTCCTTACAGTAAACTTTAATAAAATATTTAGATAATAACATTTTATCATTTCCTCTATTCCGTAATGGTGGAAGCTCTATTGGTAATCCTAATAATCTATAGTATAAATCCTCTCTAAATAATTTTTTACCAACCTCTTCATGTAGATCTTTATTAGTGGCAATAATAATTCTAACATCTATTCTAATAGTTTCGTTTCCGCCAACTCTATTAAGCTCACGCTCTTGAATAACTCTTAATAGTTTAGCTTGCATTGCAAGACTCATCTCCCCTATCTCATCAAGAAATAATGTTCCTCCTTCAGCTAATTCAAACTTACCAATCCTCTTCTTATCAGCCCCCGTAAAAGCTCCTTTTTCATGACCAAACATCTCACTTTCAATAAGATCCTCAGGAATTGCAGAAACATTTACCACAACAAATGGCTTCTTGGCTCGTTTAGAATTATAGTGTATTGCTTTAGCTACCACCTCTTTACCCGTCCCCGTTTCACCACTTATGGAAACTGTAATATTGCTTTTAATAGCTTTTTCCATTATTCCAAAAACTTTCTTCATAACAGAGCTAGACCCTATTATCCCTTTAGAAATAGAAAACTTTTTACCAATTTCTTCACGCAGAATCGCTACTTCTTCCTTAAGATCATGCTGTTCGCGAGCGTTCTTTACAGCATTCCACAATCTAGTAATCGTATCATCATCCTTTACAATATAATCGTAAGCCCCTAGTTTTAATAATTCTATAGCAGTAAGTATATCGCTCTGACCGGATATAATTATCACAGGTAGGTCTGAATTGAATTCTTTAAACTTTTGTAATAACTCTTTTCCTGTGCCATCAGGTAAAAAGTAATCTAGAGTTATTAAATCTGGAGATTTATGAATATTTTTCAAACAAGATTTTACGTTTTCGTATATCTCTACATCATAATCGGGATTTTTTGATAATTGATAACTAATAAGCTTAGCATATATGGGGTCATCATCAACAACAAAAATTTTATATTGTTTCATCTATTTAATAGTATTAGTTTTAGTGAGCAATTAGTAATCTGAAAAAGTTAGTAATTATCAAATTAAACTCATTACAAATATAATACAATTATTCAAATTACCAAAATAGGAATAATTCCTAAAATGAGAATTTTTTTAAGATCAAGAAAATTTAGAACATATAATATTAAAATTTATAAAGTTTTAATTGTGTTTTTTCACTATTTATCTGTATTTTCTGCCACTTTATCTATTTTATTACCTTTATTTTTATATAATATAAGTAATTTTATCAATAAACACACTGTTTACAAACTTTTATCAGCAATTATAAATACTTTTATGCAACTACAATTATAATAAAATAGCTTTTCAACTATTAAGCATAATTCAATATCTTTGTTGAAATAAAAAGACAATTACTCAATATGAAAATTTTAGTAACAGGTGGCTTAGGATATATTGGGTCACATACCGTTGTTGAATTGCAAAACTCTGGTATAGATGTAATTATAGTGGATAACCTATCTAATTCTGAGATTAGTGTACTCAATAGTATTACTAATATTACGAGCATAGAACCCGAATACCACAATTTTGATTTAGCAGATAAAGAGGCGTGTAATCTTTTTTTTAATAACAACTCTGATCTTGATGGAATAATTCATTTTGCGGCATATAAAGCTGTTGGTGAATCGGTAAATAACCCACTAATGTATTATCGTAATAATCTAGAATCATTAATGAATATTATGGATAATATGAATACAAGAGGTTTATCAAACCTTGTATTCTCAAGCTCTTGCACGGTTTATGGCCAACCCGATGTGCTTCCCGTTACAGAGGACTCTCCTCGAAAAGAGGCTGAATCTCCTTACGGAAACACAAAGAAAATGGCCGAGGATATTATTAGGGATACAATTTATGCCACTGACCTAAAAGGTATAGCTCTTCGCTATTTTAATCCTGTAGGAGCTCATCCAACAGCATTAATAGGCGAACTTCCTCTGGGTGTTCCTAATAATCTTATGCCATTTATAACACAAACCGCTGTGGGAATTAGGGAGCAATTAAGTGTTTTTGGCGATGATTATAATACTCATGACGGCACAGCAATTCGTGATTATATTCACGTTGTAGATTTGGCAAAGGCTCATGTTATTGCTATTAAAAGATTGTTTGAAAATAAAAATAAACGCGATTTTGAGATTTTTAACCTCGGAACAGGAAATGGTTACTCAGTGTTAGAGGTGGTTAAGTCGTTTGAAAGAGTAACTAATACTAAGCTCAATTATAAGATTGTAGGTCGTCGCGAAGGAGATATTGAAAAGGTATGGGCAAATACTGATTTTGCAAATAAAGAACTAGGATGGAAAGCCGAGCAAGATATTGACGATATGACTGCTAGCGCTTGGAAATTTCAATTAGCATTAAAAAAATAAAATGGATAATATGAAAACTATATTAATTACAGGAGGTGCCGGATTTATTGGATCGCACCTAATTAGGTTATTTGTAAATAAATACCCTGACTATAAAATCGTAAATCTAGATAAACTTACTTATGCAGGAAATCTAGAAAATTTAATAGATATTGAAAATGCGCCAAATTACGAATTTGTAAAAGCTGATATTGTTGATGCTGATGTGATTTTTGAGGTGTTTGAAAAATATCAACCAGATGGAGTTATTCACCTAGCTGCCGAATCGCATGTGGATAGAAGCATTGCAAACCCAAATGAATTTATTTTTACAAACATTGTAGGAACAGCAAATTTATTGAATGCAGCCCGTAAAACTTGGGGTGATAATTCCAAAGGAAAACGTTTTTATCATGTTAGTACTGACGAGGTTTATGGTTCACTTGGCGAAACTGGATTTTTCCTTGAAGACACAGCTTACGATCCCCGAAGTCCATATTCAGCCTCAAAAGCTAGCAGCGACCATTTAGTGCGTGCTTATGGACATACTTTTGGCCTTCCTTTAGTTGTTTCTAACTGTTCTAACAATTATGGCTCATTTCAATTTCCCGAAAAACTTATCCCATTATTTATAAATAATATACGCAATAATAAAGCATTACCAGTATATGGTAAGGGCGAAAATATCCGTGATTGGTTATGGGTAGAAGATCATGCCCGCGCTATTGATGTTATTTTTCATAAAGGAAAAAACCTTGAAACTTATAATATTGGTGGGCATAATGAGTGGACAAATATTGACCTTATTAAGCTAATGTGTAAAGTAATGGATCGCAAACTTGGCCGTAATAAAGGTGATAGTGAGAAGCTAATTACATACGTAAAAGATAGAGCTGGTCACGATATGCGTTATGCTATTGATTCTACAAAACTTCAAAAAGAACTAAATTGGGTTCCTTCATTACAATTTGAAGAAGGAATTGAGAAAACCATTGATTGGTATCTTGAAAATGAGGATTGGATGAATAATATTACATCTGGCGATTACGAAAAGTATTATAATGAACAATATACTAAGCGTTAGTAGTAAATAACACACCTATGAACTACTGCAATAATCCCTTTTCGTATAGCCGATGGAATACCCGAGAAGTCCAAATTGGCAACCTTAAACTTGGAGCTAATAACCCCATAAGACTGCAAAGCATGTCGAGTTGCAGGCCAATGGATACGGAAGCTAACGTAGAACAGGCCGCAAGAATTATAGATGCTGGTGGCGAATTAGTTAGATTTACCGCACCTGGCGTAAAAGACGCTGCAAATCTTGAACTAATAAGCAAAGGAATAAGGGCAAGGGGTTATGATGCACCTCTTGTTGCGGATATTCATTATAAACCCGATGCGGCATTGGTTGCTGCGGATTTTGTTGAGAAAGTTCGTATAAACCCTGGCAACTACGCCGAACTTCATAAAAGTAAGATTGACTATACTTCCCAAGAATATCAGGAATCACTATTGCATATCGAAAATAAGTTTGTAAAGCTTATTGATAAGTGTAAAACTAATAATGTAGCTTTAAGAATTGGCTCAAATCACGGTTCGCTATCCCAGCGTATAATGGACCGACATGGCGATACGGCAATTGGCATGGTTGAGGCGGCAATGGAATACCTTAGGATTGCAATTAAACATAATTTTTATGAAATAGTAATATCTATGAAAGCCAGCAACATACAGGTGATGGTGCAGGCTTATAGGTTGCTTTCTGTAAAAATGCGGGAGGAAAAGATGAATTTTCCACTTCACCTGGGAGTAACAGAGGCTGGCGATGGTGAAGATGGTAGAATAAAATCCGCTGTGGGTATTGGTACGCTTCTGGAAGATGGACTTGGCGATACTATTAGAGTTTCGCTTACAGAAGACCCCGAATTGGAGATTCCTGTGGCAAAAATGATTGCCAATAGATATAAAGACAAAAGCTATACTTCAGAAAACACTATAGATAAACTTCCCTATAACCCATTAGAATCAAAACGCCGCGAAACCCGCGAAATAAATGAGATTGGTGGTAATAGCGAAATTACAGTATTGCCTTTTGATTGGGTTATTGAAGGCGAAGACGAAGATATATTTATTTATAAACCAGAATCGGACATTGAAGACATCTCTTATGTGAGTCTGGAAGAATATCTTGAACACAATATTAATCCTTTGGATTGGTTTGTAGAGCTAAACTATGAAGATTTTTTAAATGGAGATTTTCTAAGTATTGATAAAAGATCTAATGTAATTCTTGTTTTTTCTGATGACAGCAAAAACAGTGTACATAAATACCGAGAAATGTTTGTTGAGCTAATAAATAGGCGAATAAACTTACCCGTAATATTAAAACATAAATACAGTTTTGCAACAGAGGAAGAGTTGCAAATACATGCGGCCATAGATTTTGGCGCATTACTGGTTGATGGACTTGGAGATGGTATTTGGATTGAAAATAATGGAAATATCCCTCAAGATAGAGTAAATGAAATTTCACTAGGCATACTTCAAGCAACTAGAAGTAGGATTACAAAAACCGACTTTATTTCGTGCCCAAGTTGTGGCAGAACTCTCTATAACATACAAGAAGCTACTGCCATTATAAAGGAGCGCACATCGCACCTTATAGGTCTCAAAATTGCTATTATGGGCTGCATTGTAAATGGTCCTGGCGAAATGGCTGATGCCGACTATGGCTATGTGGGCTCAGGACCTAATAACATTAACCTTTATAAAGGCAAAACTGTTATTGCCAAAGGTATTCCACAGTCGGAAGCAGTAGATGCTCTTATTGATTTAATAAAAGATAATGGCGATTGGGTTGATGTATAAAACTAATTTTTTCATCACATCTCAACAACAATAAAGTGAGCTAGCAATCTAAAAATTATTAGCTCACTTTATTTTATACTAACTTTCTAACTACATTAAAAACTTATTTGTTCTTTTTAATAATAATCTTCTTTTGAGAGAATTCATAAGCGGCCTCAAGAAAATCAATATATTTATTCCAATCATCTTTTGATGCATATAAAGTTTTATACTTTTTGCTGGTATTTACTCTTATAATATTACCATCAATGGTGGCTTTAGCCGTAAATTCAGCTAAATCGCTTACTATATTATAGTCTAAAGCATCTACATTTTCTACATAATATCCATCAGGTATTTGTAGTTCAATATTAAAATTATACGAAAGTACATTAGTAACATTAATATCCGCCTCTCTTTTCATATCCTCAGTTTCAAGCTCCAATTGATGACCAATTAGTGAGCCTATATTGAAAATATAATTTCGTCCTGCTTTACTAATAAAGTCTTCTGCTCTGAAATATGAATTTACAAGTAAATATGGCGAATTTGGCAATCTACCCGAAGAAGCCACTACAACGCTATCTACTTTGGCAATCTTAAAATCATTTTCAAAGAAATCTATAATATAATCAGATCTCCACTCTTTAAGCTCCTGCTTTTCTTGAGCTTCTGTGCGCTCTTTTTCTTGCGTCTCTCTAATGCTTCGTTTTGATTTACGGGTACCATTCTTCGACTTTCTAGCTGCCTCTTCTTTCTCTTTCCTTACTTTTTCAGGAAATAAATACTCCTTATCCTGATCCAAATATGATGTTTTATACAATACGAGCTTACTATAGCCATCTTTCATAGAGCCAACTATTGAGTCGCTATTAATAATGTATGTAGTATCCATAGATTCGTTAAAGCTAACCTTTAACGAAGAGTGAAGCGCATTATAATTATAATCCCTTACTGGAATTTTCACCATTTTAGCCTTCTCGTCCTTATGTTTTCTATCGGTATAGAACTCCATTGCATCGGTACCAAGTATATACGAAGGGATGTCGGTAGATAAGCTATTATTATCAAAATAAAAGAAGTACTTGCTCTTAACTTTAATTCCGGTAGTAAGATCGTTAGTGAAAATTACATTATCAAATCCACCATTATCTCTATCAACAGCAATAACATATTTATAAGGAATGTCAAATTTATTCAAAAGTGCGGCAAATAAATTTGCAAATCGCATATAATTGATATTAGCATAATCACCATTTTCATAATCGAAATTAGTGTATGAACGTAGCTGTTTGAAATACCAATATTTTAAATAATAGTATATATATTCAGCTTTATTCTCAACATTACCAACCTTACGCAGCCTTTTTGATAATTCATTTATATCGGTAGCAGCCATTGTTACCATTCTCTTATCAAGTACAATTTTCTTTCTAATGGTTTCTAAATCAATTGGTGAATTCACCAAATCTTTTTCTTTACTAATAAGTTGTATTGACTTTGTTGCCTGACTTCCCATGGCATAATAAACTTGAAACTTTATCCACGGTTCTTCTAGAGTATAAGATTTCCAATATTCATATTTTTTCTTATCCCTATTGTCATCTTCCACAATATAGGTCTTTATTTTATCTTTTTGTCTACCCTGCTTATTTATACCCGGCTCGCCCTCTACAATCTCTGGTGCGCCATTAAATGCTCTAAAATTTACCTTAAAACCTTTATCTACATTAAAGAAAAATTTCTGCTTTATAATGGGGTATTTAGAGGCCAGAGAAAATGAAAACTGGCTAAATATCAACTCCGATGAACCATCGTAAGATTTTGATCCAATTACATAATAATCAATAATATCACCAACTTCCAAATTAGGAATAGCAATTTTTTTATAACTATCATTATACGAATAATATGAGCGGTATTCAGCAGAAACCTCATTGGCACCAACCTCTACGGCATCCGACAAATCTACATTAATCTTCTCCCCATCAGGCTTTTCTACAATATAACCAACATGATCATTCTCTCCATTGCGCTCTATAAAATAAAAAATAGAGTATTCATCTTTTGCCTTTTGGTCATTAATAAATACTCTTCTTCTGATAATCACATTAAACTTAATTTTATTAAGTCCATGTTTTATATAACTAAAATCATGCTTCTGACAAAGAATTACTGCCGACTCTTCCTTCCATTTATCAGGAAAACTAGTAATATTAAAATCTTCGTCGCTAGAAAAACCCATTTCCCTTTTTGCATCCTTAGAGCCTACTCTTTGAGCCAATAATTCACCATAGGAGCTCATAATTATTAGCAGTGATAATAGTATTAATTTAAAATTTATTTCCATTAGTTCTATTGATTATCTATTAGTATAATTTGATCGTTATATATTTCTTTAAGTTTATTAATAGCACCGTTCCAAGTATCAAAATTTGATGAGGAAACAACGCCATTTTTAACAATAATTTTTCTAGTATATTTAATTTTATTCTCTTCTTTATTGTAAATATATTTCACATCAAAAAGGAATTCGCTATTATCAATAAAAACTGAATCGGGCATATAATCAACAATATAATTAGCCGGTAAGCTAAGCGTTACTTCATAATAATTATGAACCTTTTGCTGAAAATCATAACCTAAATTTCTGTTTTCTTCAACATTCATTGAACTAAATTTTCTGTCTAGTTCTAAACTAAAATATTTCTCAACATCAACTGCCGTTATTTTATTCTCTACCACAATTTTATATTCGAAAATAATAGGCTTGCTCCTATTGCTATAATTAGAAATATGTAAATCTGCAATTCCATTACTCTTATCATAATTAGAAACATATTTACTCACTCTTTCGAATAATTCTGATTTAGACACATTTCCTAAACTACGGTATAAATTAGTCTTCTCTTCGCCATGAAATTCTTCTATTGCGCTGCCGAATAATTTATCATCAATAAGGGAAAGCTTATAGATGGTTTTCTTAATATTATACTCATCGCCAAACTCTGGCACTGAGTCCAAAATATACGATTCTCCATCTTCAATAAGCACATCCTGCCCCTGAATACGATAAGCATACTGCCCCAGGGCAACACCTTTTTCTGTGGCATCAAGAAAATACTTTTCACCGTCCAAAAATAAGGTTGTAATCATATGATTATCCACCGCCAGAGAAGGTGTGGCATAGGTATAGGGAATGGATTTTGTGCCAATCCAAGTAAGGCGAGCATCAAAACCAGCCTCCTTTAACATACTACAAGTTAAATTAGCCATTCCTTTGCAGTCTCCAAAACGCTTATTATAAACATCGTCAGCATTGGCTGGCTTAAAACCCATAATACCATCTTCATAAGCTATATAGCGAGTATTGTCTTGCACCCAATAAAAAATATTCTCAACCTTCTCCTTATCCGTTTTGGCATCAGCAGTTAATGATTCTACTTTATCCTTAAACACTAGTGGCTTATTGTCCATTTCTTTTATCAATGACGCATACCAATCATATAAATCTTGAGTAGAATTGAAAAGCGTATTTGTTTTACCTTTTTTCTTATACGATTTAGAAAGAATAAGTAGGTGTGGTAGCTCCTGAACAGCAGAAATAGTATAATTACCTCCAAGCATAGCTTCAGCCTTTTTCAATTTATAAGTTATGGTATTAATCTTATCTTTTGAGTTATAACTCTCTGACTTAATAATATCGTAACCATCAAAATTTTCTTCTACTAGCTCCAATTCCAACCAATCAGGAATATTTAAAACCAAACTAACTTCTGCAATGGGATAGCTTTTATGGAAGTATGCTTTGGTGAAATATTTTACATCTTTAATTTTAGTCTCTACAAAATAAGTGGCATTGTCGCCTCTTGTGGTCAAAAACATATTAAAGGTAGCAACACTGGCATCATCATAAAAAATGCCATTGGATTTATACTTCTCTTTCTTAACAACTAATTTACGTTTACGCCCCTTATAGTTTTTCATATAAACAAAGCCAATATCAACCTGGTCATTAAATATTAAGTATTCGTAAAAAGTTACATTCTCATTTAAACTCATTATCTTTTCCTCTAAAAGCTCTTCACATTCTACCGTACTATCACCGTAGCTAAAATTATAAATTGAGCTTGTTCCCAAAGAAACATACTCCTGCTTTGGAAACTCCTTTTTCATTTTTATGGCTAGATCTATTAATTCAGGGTCTAATTTGATTTGAGCAAATAGTATATTAGAAAATAGTACTAAGATGATCGTAATAAGCTGTGTTTTCATGTGTTTTTATAGTAATTTTATCCGATCGACAAATATAATAACAAATTACTAAAATTAACTTTTTTTAATAAAAAAACATTCCTTACTTTTGTTCGCTATTATTATTAACTACAATTACTATTAATTATGAAAAAACTAATTTTAACTATTTTTGTACTGACAATATCAGTATCATCACTTAAAGCACAGCACGATATAAAAGTAAACGCATTGGGGCTGTTTTTCCAAGATTATGGTTTGGGCTATGAGTATATAATAAATGAAAGCTTTAGTGCTGGGATTTTTGCTAATTACTCTACTTTCCCATATTTATTATCAGTGGAAGACTACATAGACGGAACTGATCATACAAGAAGAAGTCTTAATATTTCTCCTGAGGTTAGGTATTATCTTTCTCCAGATTTTGGTGCTGATAAAAGATATATTGGAGCTTACTTCCGCTATAATGATGTGTCTTGGGAAGACTTAACGTATTACAATAATACTACTAATGATTATTCTTATTATAATCTTGATTATTCAAGTATTGTATTGGGAATGATGACGGGGCAAAAGTGGGTAACTAACTCAGGAATATATTTTGAAACATTACTCGGTATAGGAAAAGCCTTAAGTTCATCTACAACTTTTTCTGACCCCGTTGCAGAGCAGCAAATGGAAGACAATGGTGGCTTATCAGAATACTCTTATGTAGCTGGATGGGATTTTAGATTTCAAATAGCAGTAGGGTATAGAATTGGAGGATATTAATAAAAAATGAAAAAAACACTACTAACACTCTCAATATTCATTATTTCTACTACTTCAATAATTGCACAGCATGATGTGAAAATTAACTTAGCTGGTTTCATTGTTCAAGATTATGGTTTAGGCTACGAATATATTATAAATGACAACTTTAGTGCTGGTGTTTTTGTTAATTATTCAACTTTTCCATATATAATAGCTGTAGATGAGATATTTGCTAGCGGCAAATCTCCTCACACTAGACGTAGTTTCAATTTTTCTCCTGAAGCTCGGTATTATCTTTCTCCTAATTTTGGGGGTGACAAACGATATGTTGGCGCATATTTTCGTTATAAAACAGCAACTTGGGAAGACTTAAATTATTATGAAGATGAAACTACAAACCATTTTTATAATATAAACTATTCTAGTATAATACTGGGTATAGCAACTGGTCAGAAGTGGGTAACAAACTCTGGAGTATATTTTGAGACATATCTAGGTATAGGAAAGGCCATAACTTCTAATGTAAATTTTTCAGATATGGAATCAGAGCAATATATAGAAGATAACGGTGGTATAGAAAATTACGAGTATGTAGCCTCTTGGGATTTAAGATTTCAAGTAGCTGTAGGGTATAGAATTAGTAGCGACTAAAAACACATTTCATCTTCACTTATTATGAAAAAGTTTATACTTTTATTTTCTATTATTATTTCAGCATCAACTATGATTGCTCAACATGATATTAAGGTTAATGCATTAGGTCTATTCTTCAAGCACTACGGACTTGGTTATCAATACAATATTAATGCGCAGTTTAGTGCTGGAGTTTTTATAAATTACTCTGCAAATCCTAATATACTTTCTGTTGAGAATTTTTATTCTGATTTACATGGAATAAATAATGCTTCTCGCTCTGATTTTAGTTTTTCTCCTGAAATCAGATATTATCTATATCCAACTTTTTGGGCTGATAGCAGATATATTGGGGCATATTTCCGTTATAGAACAGGAGAGTGGAAAGATCTATATTATATGGACTCTAGCTATAGTAAAGAATTGTATTACAATATGAATTACTCAAATTATGTTATTGGAATTCTCACTGGATATAAATGGTTGACAAGCTCTGGAATATACATTGAAACATATACTGGCTTTGGAAGAGCTGTAGGATATACTACAGAATTATCAACTACATATGCCGAAAATCATTTTGAAAAAAATGGGGGATTAGCAGAATACGAATTCCTTTCTTCTTGGGATTTAAGGTTTCAAATAGCAGTAGGATATAGAATTGGAGGATATTAATAGATTATTTTATATAATAAAAGAGGATTTTGTTAAACAAAATCCTCTTTTTGCTTTTATAAATATTTGCTAAGTACATGCCAATAAATAAGTAAATAGGATTACTAGTAAACCGCCTTCAAATACCGTATTAAACTCAGTACTAATTATTTAATTATTCACTTATAATAATCTAGTTGCTCAAAATATTATTATTCCATTAAAAAGAATACCACTATATTTATAAATATTATCCATTTTTATAAACGAGTATAAGCGTATATAATCAATTATAAACTTAAATAATAATTGTATATATTTGCAATTCAATGATTTTAAAAGATTAAACCACAAATCAAAGCTTATGCAACCTAAATGTCTAAACTGCGGTGATCCTTTTATTGGAAGAATCGATAAGAAGTTTTGCTGCGACCGGTGTAGAAACACATACAATAATCGCATAAAGAGAAATCACGAGAAGAATATTCTAGATATAAATAGAATTCTTCGCAAAAACAGAAAAATCCTCAAACAATTTAACCCCGAAGGTGAAACTACTATACATAAGGAATCTTTGGATAAAATGGGCTTCAATTACAAATACCACACACATGCATACAGCAGTAGCGCCAACAATGAATATTTGTTTTGCTATGAGTATGGCTACCTAATAATTGCTAATGAAAAAGTGTTGATTATAAACCATCAATCCAATATGGGTAAATAATAAAATTTAAGAAAATGGCACAAAATCTCAAACCTCTTTTTACCTAATTTAGCCCTCCATGAGTATAAAATATACCAAGCTTATTTCAAAAATTGAGATATTTATACGTAAATACTATAAAAATCAACTTATTAAGGGTGGTATTCTTAGCGTTTCGTTAATTATTAGCTTTTTCTTGCTTGCAATTAGCCTTGAGTTTATTGTTCATTTTGGCACCGTCGTTCGTAAAGTTATTTTCTATATTTACTTATTAGCTGCCGCGGGAATCATAATTCATTATATTATCCTGCCAATTGCTGGTCTTATACGTATTGGCAAAAGATTATCCAAAGAAGAGGCTGCTATAATTATCGGAACTCATTTTCCAGAAATAAAAGACAAATTACTAAATACTATACAGCTTCAAACTACTTTAGAAAACTCATCTCAAAACAATATAATTCTCCAAGAGGCAATAAACCAAAAGGCTGAGATTCTTAATCCTATACCTTTTCAATCGGCAATAAATTTCTCAATAAATAAGAAATACAATAAATTTATCCTACCTCCATTGGGAATAATACTTTTTATGTATTTCTATTCACCTGAAACGCTTATTGAACCCTCCACAAGAATATTATATCATAATACAGAATTTGTAGAGAAAGCCCCTTTCCAATTTAATATAGACAACAAAAACATGGAATGCTTGCAGGGGGATGACTTTCTTCTAAATGTAAAAATTACTGGAGACGTAATTCCTAATGAAATATTTATTGTAATTGATAACTACCCTTTTAGAGTAAATAAAATATCGAATATAGAATTTTCATATCTATTTAAGAAACTTAATGCAAACAAAATATTTTTCTTCAAAGCGGGCAAGTTTAACTCTATTAAATATACCATTGAAACATTGCCAAGGCCTAAAATATTATCTTTTGCTCTTAAAATTGACTATCCAAAGTATTTAAATAAAAAGAGTGAAATAATTAAGAATGCAGGTGATATTTCTATTCCTGAAGGTACAAGTATAAAATGGACATTTAATACAAAAGATATAAATAAGCTGAGTATTATACTTCCAAAATATACTTATATCATTAAGCCTGAGAATAATACTGTAAATACTAAGTCAATAAAATTCACTTCAAACTTTAATTATTCTCTATATGCAGAAAATGATTTTACCAAAAAGTACGATACACTTAAATATATTGTAGAAGTAATTAAGGATCAATTCCCAAGCATTTCAGTTTCTGACTATAGGGATTCGCTGAACGAAAAAGATATATATTTTCAGGGCAAAATAAAGGATGATTATGGTTTTTCTAAACTTACATTTAACTATAAAACTACAGGAAGTGATGTTTATAATGTAGAAAAACTTGCCCTTCAATCCAAAGGTAACTCACAACGTTTTTATTATCATATAAATACTGATAGCTTACTGGTAAATGCAGGAGAAGATGTAATTTATTATTTCGAAATTAGAGATAACGATGGTATAAATGGCCCAAAAGCAAGAAAAAGTATAATACATAGTATTCACAAAAAGAGTTTGAAAGAAATCGATAGTTTACGAAATATAAATAATGATGAGCTAAAGAAAAAAATGGAGGAAAGTCTAGAGCAGACTCGTGAAATAAATAAAAAGGTAGAGAAATTAAATAAGGAATTAGTTGATAAAAAAGAACTTAGCTGGAAAGATAAAAAGCAACTTGGGGAATTGATGCAAGAG
>JAOZSY010000364.1 GCA_029939445.1 Bacteroidales bacterium | reverse complement strand
TTGATATACTGCAAATCACATTCACGCTTAATTGTTGTTTAATGCCTGTACCCTCGATAGCTTTGAGGATTAGAGTCTTAATACTTGCTTATGAATAATTGACCTTATATGGGTCGAACATTAATAGCCTCGGATTTTAACCCGTGGCTATTAATTAGTATTTTGTAAGGTTTTGGCGGTATTTTTGTTATGCGTAGGCACGGAGCATTTACAAAAATGATGACAAAACAAATTCTGCCCCCGTTATTGCGACGATTGCATATCGTGTTATGTATAGGAGGTATATAAATATCAGTATAATTAATAATGATACTGATAATAATAGAATCAGAGATTAATTTATGTATTTTTGATTTTTACAACTAACTATAAAACTAAATGAAACACATTGCTTTCTCTATTCTGTTATTACATATCTCATTATTTGTTCTTGCTCAGGATATAAAATATAAAATAAATAGTACCACTGAGCAGTCCGATAAAACTAAAACAGCAGGATTTGACTATAAAATGATATATGAAAGTAAGGATTTTTACTATTTCGATTTATATTCTCGCAATGATTTATTTGTCCAACAAGTTAGTGGTGTTACTAATAATCATAGTTTGCTGAAGGTTTCAAAAAATTTCAAAACACTAAAGAAAAAGGAAATTGAACTTAATAAGCGTGAGAAAACAAAAGGCATTTTTGAGGTAAATGACAAATTGGTGGCTATAAGTCTAAGACCCAATAACAAGGAAAATAAAAATACTTTAAATATAAGAGTAATAGATAAAATCGGTCTTAATGTAACAAAAGCTGAAGATATTTTTACTCAAAATGATAGCAAATATTTTAGATCATTAAGATACGAGGTAAGGCAATCAAAAGATAAAAGTAAATTAGCCATATTTTACACTTTATATACCATTCTTCATGTTCCATTTAGGTTTGGAATAATAGTAATTGATGAAGAGTTAGATGTATTGTGGAAGAAAAATAATTTTATGCCGAAGTTTAGTGGTGTATATTCACAAGAGAATTTTTTAGTAGCAAATAATGGTGATGTTTATATCTTAGGGCGAGTAATGAGCGACAAAAAGAATAACCCAGACGCACAAGAATTTTATAAAGGCAATATTGTTTCAGGCTTCATCTCATACAGTGTTGACAAAGCAGGATATAAATATCAGCTTAATAGAATATCTAACAAAGGCTTATCTAAAGATTTTATGAATTTATCAATTTTAGATTACGATATCCGAAGTATTAGTATTGATATAGAGGATGATAACGAGAAGATATTTGGCTATGGTATATTTTCAGAAAAAGGACAGATTAGTGCAAAAGGTACTTTTATTTCTGAAATAGACATGGATGCTGAAACTGTAAATGTAATTGATAGAAATATGTTTTCTGACGAATTAATAACTAAAGGGTTTAGTAAAAAAGAATTGAAAAGCTATAATAAAAGAAAAAATAATGGAATTGTTTTAGACCCTTTTGGTTATGATTTAAGTAGAATAAAGTATAAAACAGACGGTAGTAAATACTTTATTGCTGAGCAAAAATTATATGGAGATATTGAAACCACAGATTCAAAGTTCTCATTCTTTAACTATAATGACATTTATATTGTAGGTTTTAGTGAAAGCAACCAAATAACAAATGTTAATAAAGTTAGCAAACGACAAACGAATAATGAGTATAAATTTATTTCTTATTCAGAATTGTACAAAAATAATAAGCATTATTTAATTTTCAATACAACTGAAAATAGTTACTTAAAAAACTGTTTATTGGTAAGTGTTGATAATGAGGGGAGTCAAGAAAGTGTTGAACTATATAAATATAAAAACAAAAAAGCTGAAGCCTTTATCCCTTCAAGATCAGAATATTCAGAATTGGATTTTTTCATATATACCAGGTTAACAATTAGATTAGCAAAGAGATACTATATTGAGACCTTAACAATTGATGAGTAAAAGAACACTATAAGGTAGCGCAGCAACGCACGATGCCTCACTAAGCCAAGTGTATACCGATGCCTTGAGAATATATAATGCAACTTTGTAATAGCATAGCTAGATGTAGTAGGTAAATATAAAACACTTGAACTCCTTCAGAGTTCTAATACGGCTAGGTTGATATACTGCAAATATTTAAGCTTACTGTTGTTTTATGTCTTTATCCTCATTAGCTATGGGGATTAGAGTCTTAATACTTGCTTATGAATAATTAATCGT
>JAOZSY010000135.1 GCA_029939445.1 Bacteroidales bacterium | reverse complement strand
CAATTCCTATAATAGGGAGTAAAAAGTATAGAAATTTAAGCTGAAATGTTGTTACTATTGTTTCTACTAAATATTGAGTATAGTGAACGGCATTCTTAATTGCGACAGCTGCTAACCCAACTATTACACCAATTAGAGCACTAAGAATCATTATAAAATTCTTTGGACTAATATATCGCATACGATATATATATAACCTACGGCGTAATTGTTTGATGTATTGTTTCACTATTTTTAAGAGTAATGTATTGTAAAAAAACTATTTTTTAAAGGCGACAAAAGTAGTCTTAATTATGTTTATAATCTAAATAATTAATTATATTTTTCTAATAATTTCTTATAGTCATAAACCTCATCTCTATATCTTGCTGCCTCAATAAAATCGAGCTCTTTGACTGCTTTTGCCATACTTTGCTTACTCTTTTTAATAGCTTTTTTTAGCTGATCAGCATTCATATATTTTACTACTGGGTCAGCTGCAACTGAAGTTCTATTTTCGGCAGCACTATATTTTGCATTTTGCTTGTCGATATGTGAGTTTGCAACAGCAGTTTGGTTCATTATTGAGTCTGTAGATCTTTTTATTTGTGTAGGTGTAATGCCATGCTTTTCGTTATATGCTATTTGTATCGATCTTCTTCTGTTAGTTTCGTCAATAGTTTTTCGCATGGAATTAGTGATTTTATCGCCATAGAAAAGAACTAAGCTATTCACATTTCTTGCAGCTCTTCCTGCAGTTTGAGTAAGAGAACGTTCCGAACGAAGAAAACCCTCTTTATCAGCATCAAGAATTGCTACTAACGATACTTCTGGTAAATCAAGCCCTTCACGAAGTAGGTTTACTCCTATTAATACATCAAAACTACCAAGGCGTAGTTCACGAAGAATTTCAACACGTTCTAGTGTGTCAACTTCCGAATGTATATATCTACTTCTAATACTTAGATTTAAGAAATATTTATTAAGCTCCTCAGCCATACGTTTAGTTAGTGTTGTAACTAATACTCTTTCTTTTTTCTCAACACGAATCTCAATTTCGTTAAGTAGGTCGTCAACTTGGTTTCCGCTTGGCCGTACTTCTATAATAGGATCTAATAATCCTGTTGGTCTAATCATTTGTTCTACAACAACACCTTCGGCACGTTGTAGCTCATAATCAGCTGGAGTAGCTGATACGTATAGTGTTTGCTTAGTTATTTGTTCAAATTCATCAAAAACTAAAGGTCTGTTATCCATGGCTGAAGGTAGCCTAAAACCATATTCAACCAAATTAGTTTTACGTGACTTATCGCCACCATACATTGCGCGTATTTGTGGTAATGTTACATGACTTTCGTCTATTACCATAAGAAAATCTTCAGGAAAAAAATCTAAAAGTACATATGGTCTCTGACCAACGTTTCTGCCGTCAAAATATCTAGAATAGTTTTCTATTCCTGAACAATATCCTAGTTCTCTTATCATTTCTAAATCATAAGTAACTCTATCTTCAAGACGTTTTGCTTCCAAAGGTTTTCCTACTGAATTTAGGTAGTCCATCTGTTTTACCAAATCATCTTGTATTTGGTATATGTTATCCTTCATTTTGCTTTGATCTGTTACAAATATATTTGCAGGATATATTTTGACAAAGCTAAGACTTTCTGATTTTGTGCCGCTCATAGGGTCTATTACATCAATGCTTTCAACCTCATTGCCCCAAAAACTAATTCGGTATGCAAAATCAGTATTTGCAGGATGAACATCAACAGTATCTCCTTTTACACGAAATGTGCCTCGCTGAAAATCAATCTCATTTCTTGAGTAAAGACTATTTACTAAATGCCTTAAGAATAAATCTCTATCAATATTCTGACCTACTGTGAGCATCACAATGTTGTTTGTAATATCAGCAGGGTTTCCCAATGAATAAATGCATGATACTGACGAAACTACTATTACATCTCTACGACCAGAAACAAGAGATGATGTGGTACTTAAGCGCAATTTATCTATTTCGTCATTTATCTGAAGATCTTTCTCAATATACGTATTGGTAGTTGGGATAAAAGCTTCGGGCTGATAATAGTCGTAATAAGAAACGAAATATTCTACAGCATTATTAGGAAAGAATTGCTTAAACTCTCCATATAATTGTGCTGCAAGGGTTTTGTTATGACTTAGAATTAGGGTAGGGCGGTTAAGTTTTGCAATAACATTTGCAATAGTAAATGTTTTACCAGAACCAGTAACACCTTGAAGTACCTGCCCATTTTGTCCCTGCTCAACTCCATTTATTAATTGCTCTATAGCTTGGGGCTGATCACCGGTAGGTTTGAAATCTGATTCTAGTTTAAAATTCATTTTACAAAGTTAGGTAATTTAGGTTTTAGTTTTGTTATTTCGTAATATGAAAAAAATAGCCCAGCTAAATAAATAACTGGGCTAAAAATATGTTTGTTTGGAAATTGTTTTATTTTACAGTTTGAACAACTTCTACAGTACGTTTGCTGTCAAGTTTCTTATTAGCAAATTTCTTTACACTTTTTGGTGTAATACCTTTCCAGAATCCTTCATAATCAAAATGCTTATAATCTTGATTATTCTTATCATCATTCATGATAACACTAATCCACCATCGGTTTTCTTTTACTTTTTCAGAATGCTCCTTAAGCTTATTCTCAACAGTGTTTTTAATAACAAGCTCCGAAGGTCCATTAGCTATAAGATTATCCATTTCCTTATATACAACATAAATCATTGTATCAAGTTTGGCAGGATCAGCATCAAAATAAACTCCAATATTATATTCAGATACTGGTTTGTGAGAAATGCTCGACCATGCACTAGCGCCATAAGTACCACCTATTTCTTCACGAAGAGTTTCCATATATCTATTATCAAGGTAAGATTTTACCATCTGAAGATTTAATTCGTCCTCAATACTTATTTTCTTAGACTCTCCTGTAAATGCAATAAATACTGTTGCTTTCTCAGTTTCCATTTCTCTAGTAAAGTGATTCTCAACACGAGATTGAGGCATTCTAATTCCAAGGTCAGTATAAGTCTCTTCACGAGTAACCGTTGGGAGTCCACCAAGATAAGTAAGTATGGTGTCTTTTTGAGCATCAATATCTATATTTCCTACAAAATAGTAAGTAAATCCTGAAGGGTCTCCAAAACGCTCACCAAAGATGTACTTAATATGGTTTAGTTTAGCTTCGTTCAACATATCTACAGTCATTATTCTCTCGCGAGGGTGATGCTGCGACATACTTAAGCGTAAGCTGTCAATAAACACTTGCTGTGGGTTAGAATTCTTATTCTTAAGCTGATCTGCCGTTTGTGATTTATAGTTCTCAAAAGCATCTTTGTCTGCTCTAGGCTTAGTAAAATAAAGATAATTTAGTTTTAGTAGAGTGTTAAAATCATCTATAGAAGAACTTCCATTCATACCTTCTGTTATTTGCGAAATGTATGGGTTAATGCTTACTGTTTTTCCAGCAAGCTTCTTTTGTAAGCTTATATTATCAAATTCACCTACACCACTCATATCAACTACGTCAGCAGCAATCTTAGCAGATACATCATCCTTCATTTTAGTCTTACTCCATCCACCATCGCTATATGCTCTCATTAGTATCTCATCCTCTTTAAAGTTAGTTGTTTTGATTACAACTTTTACTCCATTACTTAATGTCCAACGAGTAATACCATCTTTTGTTTCTTCACTTACTATAGTTCCAGCAACTGGAGTTCTAGCTATTAATGGTTTATTAGCTTCAGCATCTACATATTGAACCAATTCAGCACTGTGAACTTTTGCAATAATTGCAAAAACCTCTGCTTCAGTAGGCATATCAACATCTTCTTTTTCTGGTGCCCAAATTTGAACAACCATATTGCTATCAACAATCCATTCTTTAGCTAAGGCATTTACTTCTTCAAGTTTTACTTGCTCCATAAATGAAGTTACAAAACCAAAGTCCCACTCTGAACTAGGGATAGGCTCATTAGTAAGGTAATTACCTTTAATGTTACTAGCAAAAGCTTCACTTTTACGCTTCTTTCTTTCTTTAAATGCTTTAACATTTGAAGATAATAATTCTTTTTTAGCTCTGTCGAATTCTGACTCTAAGAAGCCAAATTTCTTAACTCTTTCGTTTTCCATAAGGATAGCCTCAAAACCAGTTTTGATTTTATCATTTCCGGTTACAGCAAAACAGCTATAAGCATCCTTTGTACGAACCATTGAATTATAACCGGCAAAAGCTTGCATAAATGGAGCGTCAGCAGCTTGGCTTTGCTCTCCTAATCGGTTATTAATCATAATGCCATATAAAGCACTTAAATGTTCTTCGTAATAGTACTTTTGGTTTTTATTTTTTTCTACATCTTTTTTGTATGTAGCTTGAATGATAGAGTATTGTGCCTCTTTATCTTGGGCTAGAGCAACTTTGATTCCTTTATGATTAGGAATTTGATGTTCTATGCGTGTTTTAGGATTCTTAGGCATTGGAAGTTTAGAGTAGATTTCTTTAACTTTAGCTTCCATCTTGTCCACGTCAATAT
Organism: Bacteroidales bacterium; assembly: GCA_029939445.1. GTDB lineage: Bacteria > Bacteroidota > Bacteroidia > Bacteroidales > UBA1556 > UBA6267. The sequence continues at coordinate 2,864 of JAOZSY010000135.1, read as the reverse complement.
CTCCAACTATAATTATAGCCTGAAGATCAGGACGGTACCAGTCATTATAATAAGCTCTAAGGGTATCTACTGGTGAGTTGTCAATTACATCAACAGTTCCAATAATATTATGAACAGCGTACTTAGAGTTTTCAAAAAGTACTTTGTTAGTTTCGTCGCGCATACGGCTCATTGCACTGCTACGAGTACGAAGCTCTTCTCTTACAACAAGACGTTCTGCATTAATTTCATCAGTATCCATTGTAACATTTGTAGCCCATTCAAAAAGAATCATCAATGAAGTATCAATGTTCTCAATAGTTTCTATTGGTACCTTATTTAAAGTATATACAGTTTGGTCATAAACCGTATATGCATTAATCTCTGGTCCAAACTTCATACCTATAGATTCTAAGTAATGAATAATGTCTTTTTTCTCAAAATTTGTTGTTCCGTTAAAGCACATGTGCTCAGTTAGGTGTGCAAAACCATTTTGGCCAGGAGTTTCCTGCATTGCACCAACGTTATTTACAAGAAAAAACTCAGCTCTGTTTTCAGGAATTGAGTTTGCACGGATATAATAAGTTAATCCATTTTCTAATACTCCATGGCGAATGTTTTCGTCCATAGGTACTTCTGCTTTGAAATCAATAGTAACTTGTTCTTGAGCTGTAGCAAAAAAACTTAATGAAGTTAATATGATTAATGATAGTAAATACTTAAACATAGTTTATTTTTTTTTGTTTTTAGTGTTTTATATTAACTGCAAATATATGAAAACACTTGGTATCTGATTTCTATAAATTGAAAATTATGTTAATAATAAATAAGGAATTGGATTGATTAATTACATATTGTATACTAATTGTTATTTTTAACGAGCCTAAAATGTTAAATAATGTTTTTTATACCATTAAAAAACCGTTAAGTTACGATTTAGTAGTTTTAATGATTATCTTTGTAAAATATTATAAATTAATTATTTAAATATAGTTGTTATGGAAAAGAGTAGAGCAGAAGAAAAATGGGTGAAGCTTGATTATTCAGAAATTCATCCTGATGAGAAGTTTGAGATTTCAAATTATGGACAAATAAAAAGTTTTAGAACTAGTAGAAAGGGTGGAAAAATTATTAAAGGTTCTTTCCTTACTGGTTACAATATTTTAGTTATTAAATTAAAAAGCGAGAAAAAACGTACATATTTTGTTCATAAAATTGTTGCTGATTATTTCCTTGATACACCTAGTAAAGATGAAACATACGTAATTCATCAAGATTATAATAGGAGTAATAATTACTTTGAGAACCTTGCTTGGCGCGATAATGATGGCATGTATGCTCATCGAAAGGCTGATCCAGATTATCACCAAAAGAAGATTAAGAATTCTAAATTAACAGAAGAAGATGTTAGAAATCTTAAAATTAAACTGCGTGATGGTACTAAAGACGGTAAAAAACCTATTTATGTGCATATAGCTCGTGAATTTGGAATTACATTAACACAATTGAAGCGAATTGAAAAAGGTGAAAACTGGACTCATATTACAATTGATTAGTAATAAATACGATAAATATCAAAAGGTTCAATTTTCTTAAAAATTGAACCTTTTTTTATGTTTATACTTTTTGGTTTTTAAGCTCTTTCTTTAGGTAGGTTTCTATATCAGTAAGACCATTATTGTCTCTTGCTGTAATATCAATCTCTACATTACAAACACCTTTCTTATGCGATAATATGGATATAGTAGGAGCAATGTTTACTAATGATTTTGGATGCATCATTATCATAAAACGCAAATCCTTTATTAGAGTGTTATAATTGTCAACATTATCAATTTTAAGAATTATATGCTTTGATATGCGAGACTTATTACGGTTTCTGACAAGAATATCTTTGTTTATCAAAGTAGAGTATGGTATTATTAGCTTTTCACCTTTATCGTTTATTAATTTAAGATTTCTTGCATAAAAATTAATAATAACACCTTCAATATCATTGGTCTTAATCCTAGAATTAATTCTGAATCCAGAGTTAGACTTAATAATAAAGCCTGAAATAAAATCCCTACCTGCATACCAAAAAATTAACCCTATAGATGTAATCAGGATTATGCTTAGTACTATGCCTATACTTGGGCTATTTTTCAGAAAATATGATATTATCCATAGAATATACAATTCGCCAATAAAGAGCTCAATAATACTGTAAACTCTATTTATCTTTGAAATGATTTTGGAATTTTCAATAAACCTAATAAGCACAATTTGTATAATGCGCAAAATCATATATAAGATAATGCCACCTAATACAAATCCTATAAATGGAAATGCGGATATATGTTTGGTTAGATCTTGCATTATAAGTATTTCTTAGATTTAAGTAACTGAATTATCATTGGTGTAAGAAGAGGACTTATTTCATAAATGTCCTTTCCTTTTTCTTCAATAATTCCTATTCGTAACATTTCTATTAATTTTCTATTAATAAAACTTGATTCTAAATCTGTTATTTTTGATAATTTGGCAGTATTTACTTGTTTATGAATAATAAATGATTGCAGTACCCATAACTCATTATCATTTAGACTATTAAATAAATTAATGCTTAAAGATTCAGGTTTACGAATTTTTATATTCTTATCTTCAATTTCAATAATATTATTAATCCAATTGTACATAGCCGTATTTATAAAGCCATGCGAACTCTTAAAGTATTTGCTAAATAAGCGAGCAAAATCCCAAGTGTGAAAACTATCTTCGGACTTATTACCCAAACTAATTTTTAGTCCACCAGAAAGATGACGACTCCATATCATCTTTTCTATACTTCGTGCATCTACTATACTCAAGCTTATAATATGAGAAAATATACGTTTTAAATCTCA
>JAOZSY010000363.1 GCA_029939445.1 Bacteroidales bacterium | reverse complement strand
AGAGCGTCCCGAACTTGCTTCGGGAAGGTAATCGGTTCATACCGATATTCTCCACAATATACACTGATAATCAATGGATTATGAGTGTAGAGGACTAAAAGAGGGACTAGGTTTAATTACTTGGTCCCTTTTTAGTTTTATGTAAATAAGTTTATAGTGTCGATTATTACACTAAAGCAATAATTAATTAGCATGCTTATAATCGAGCAAACTTTCGGGTAGCACGAATAAACTGATAGATAAAAAAGCCTGCTGAAATGCGCATTAGCATACCAATAAATTCATATACACCTTTCATTTCAGAATCCATTTTATGAGCGGGGTTCACTAACCTAAAATAACCTCTATTCTATAATAACTTTTAATATAGATGAAAGTCCATTACGGTACTTAAATTGAATAAAATATAACCCAGGTGCTTCATTTATTTCAAGATTCATACTATTGATTGACTTATATTTTTTACTCATGATTAACTGGCCTTGAATATTATATATACAAACACTAATTTCATCATACATTTTTTCTAGTTCAATTTTAATCTCACCATTAGTAGGATTTGGATAGGCAATAATTCCTAACTCTGAATAATTCTCTATTATCCCAACATTGAGTGAATTAAAAAAGTATGCAGCTCCAGCATCTGAAATATAGTTTTGCCCTGATAAATCTTCATCATCAAATATAGCTCCTATAAGAATATCTTTATTATCTATAGATACTGAAAACCCAAATTCATCATCTTTATCACGATCATTTGAAGTTATTTTTTTATTCAAACTCCAATAGCCATTAATACTGTCCCTCAAGAAAATATAAGCGGAACCTGAACTCCAAATAGAATCAACCCCAAATGAATTATATCGATCATATGGTGCTCCAACAACAGCATGTCTATTTGAAATTGATACACTTAATCCAAAATGCGAGGCTGATACTTTATCATTTGCTACAATCTTTTGAACATACGACCAACTTCCATTTATATTATTTTCATATAGATATGCTGCTCCTGCAAATTTTATAGTATCATTTGGTGCAATAAAATCCTTACTTCCAGCACCGACTATGGCTAAATTATCTCTAATGGAAACTGACTGCCCAAAATAATCATATGTATCTCGGTCAAATGCTACCAATTTCACATCCTCTGTCCAAATACCATTTGAATCTCTTTTAAAAATATATGCAGAACCCGATCTGTACCTAGGATTTGCTCCTGATGCATCTTCTTTGTCTTCTTTAGCTCCAATAATTGAATATGCGCCATTGACTTCTACAGAACTTCCAAATCTGTCGCCAGTACTCCTATCGGAAGCTATTAATATTTGTACTTCTTGCCATGTCCCACTTGAATCCCTTTTATAGATGTAAACTTTTCCAAATTGTCCCACATGTGGAATACTGCTTGTGTCCAACCCTGAATATTCGGCTCCTATAAAAGCATAATTTCCATTTATTGAAACAGAATTCCCAAAATAATTATAGGAACTCCTATCAGAGGCCACAATTTTTTGTACTTGATTCCAACAATCATTAGAACCTCTTTCAAATATGTAAGCTGAACCAGATCTATTCATAAAATTAGCTCCATTAACATCTTCATCTTCATAATTTACGCCTACAATAGCATAATTTCCATCAATTGAAACTGACTGTCCAAACAAATCTTCAGCTGAGATATCTGTTGAAGTAACTTTTTGAAGCTCACCCCATATGTCATTTGAATCTTTCTTAAAAAAGCATATAGATCCTGCAGCTAATAAGACAGTATTAGGAATTGGTTCATCATCTCCTGGAGACCCAATAATTGCATAATCACCACTTATTGAAACAGAAGCCCCAAAATTATTGGTATAAGCTCTATCACTTGCAACCACCTTTAACTGATTTGCCCAATCCTGAGCACTTGTATTAAGTGTTGTAAACATTAGAACTATCAATAATATATTTCTCATATATTTTATAAATGGAACTACAAATAACAATGAGTATTTATAGTTAGGTTGCAATTGATATTTTCAAAAAGGTGGATTTACATTTAGTAATTTTATTTACATATTGATTAAAAAGCAAAATCCAAAATCTAACCTCAATAAATTTGTAGTCATACCTATACAAAAGTTCGTTAATTTTAGACAAAGCACAAAAGTAAGAAAATATATTGATTTCTTAATCGAAAGCTCATCTGGCTAGAGCGTCCCGAAATTGCTTCGGGAAGGTAATCGGTTCATACCGATATTC
>JAOZSY010000013.1:17998-23435 GCA_029939445.1 Bacteroidales bacterium | reverse complement strand
ATAAAAATTGCTGAGAATAATGAAGTAATAATACCGATAATTAAAGTAGTTGCAAAACCCTGTACTGGACCTGATCCGAATACAAATAATACAATACCTGTAATTAGTGTAGTAACGTTACCATCAATAATTGCTGAATAAGCATTTTTATAACCATCGCTAATTGCTAGGCGAATACCTTTTCCTGCTCTAATCTCTTCTTTAATACGTTCAAATATAATTACGTTAGCATCCACTGCCATACCAAGTGTAAGCACAATACCTGCAATACCAGGTAAAGTAAGAACTGCTTGAAGTGAAGCAAGAACACCAAATAAGAAGAACATATTTGCTACAAGTGCAAGGTCGGCAACTAAACCAGCCTTACTATAAAAGAATACCATATAAATCAGTACTAGAGCAAAGGCTCCAATAAACGACCATAAACCATGAGTTACAGCTTCTTTACCTAGTGAAGGGCCTACAATAGCCTCTTCAATAATGTGAGCTGGAACTGGAAGTTTACCACTCTTTAGAACGTTTGCAAGGTCACTAGCCTCTTCAATAGTGAAGTTACCAGTAATTTGCGAACGACCACCAGCAATCTCAGATTGAACTGTTGGAGCTGAGTAAACATAATTATCAAGAACAATAGCAATTGATTTCTTAAGGTTATCGTGAGTAAGGTTTTTCCAAATATGAGCTCCTTCAGAGTTCATTTGCATATTAACCTCCACAACACCTGTTTGAGAATAATCATGACGAGCGTCAGTAATAACCTCTCCATCAAGAGGAGGTTCACCATCGCGAGATTTTACATGAAGAATAAATAACTCAAGAGCATTAATCTGCATTCCTGTGCTAGTCTTCATATATTTTGGAGGTTTAACACCCCAAAGTAATTTCATATCACGAGGAAAAAGACCTTTTACTTGAGCAAGCTTAAACATGGTATTTACACGAGCAGTATCGCGTACCATAGCAGTCCCCATTACAGCACCATTGCCTGGATACCATTGTCCATCACCACTTTGACTAAAGTTAGGACGTAGATACTTGAATAAGCTTACACCACCAGCATCTTCCGACACCAATGCTTCATCACTATCTTGAGCATCTATATTAAGTTCTGAATCAGTGTTTACTGCTAAGTCTGTAGAATCAGATTCTTCAGTAACAACAGCACTTTCTTCAGTACTAACTTCTTGGTTTTCAACTTTCTCTTCAGTAGCTTTATCGACACTAGCATAATACCTCTCGGTAACACCATTAGCCTCAGTTAAAGCATTAAAGATTTTAGGATTATTAAAGTTGTAAGTTTCCCAGAACTCCAAACGAGCAGTTGACTGAAGAATCTTACGAACACGACGAGGGTCTTTCACTCCTGGAAGTTCCACAAGGATACGTCCATTTTGCATCTTTTGGATACGAGGTTGTGCAACACCAAACTGGTCAATACGTTTGCTTAAAATGTCAAAAGTATTACCAATAGCTGCAGTAGCCTGATCTTGAAGAACCTTCATAACCTCATCATCCGTAGAGACAGACGTAACTAAGTCCTTAAGCTCTACAGTAGCGAAGATAGATGCCAAGTTTAAACCTGGATTATCTTGCTGCCATGCTTGATAGAAAAGTGTGATGAAATCGTCTTGCGAATTTTGTTGTGCTTTTAAAGCATTTGAAATTGCTGTTGTAAAATGTGGATCGTTTTTGTTGCTTCCAGCCATAGCCACCACAACATCTTGTACCGAAACCTCAAGGGTTACATTCATTCCCCCTTTTAGGTCTAGACCTAGGTTAATCTCTCTCTCTTTACACTCTTTATACGTATATCCAAAAAAGCCGAAGCTATAAACCTCTTCGTTGGCCATTGAATCTAAATAATAATTTTCTGAAGTTTTCTTCAGTGAGTCAATAAAGTAATTCTCTGATCTCCCTGTACGTTCTGCAATAGCTTTTGCTTCATTTAAAACAACTGGGCTGTTTGAATAATCAACAGCTTTCTTCTGTTCTCTAGAAGTAAAATAACTAAATGATAACTGATACAAAGATACCAAAGCAAACAAGATTGCTAATAGTCTAATAGCGCCTTTATTTTGCATAGGATAAAATTTAATTTACTTATATTATTGTACTTAAAAATAAAGGCGCAAAGTTAGAATAACCTATCCAATAATACAAGGTGTATTATAAAAGAAAAAAGAGGCTCCAATTACTTGTTTTTAAAGTAATAAGATACATTATTAGTGTATTAGCTTTTTACTATAGCTTAAATAGTGTTAACATTTCGGCGTATTTTAGCCTTAGGCCTAGGCTTAGTTTAAGCTCTGTAAACATAAATATATTTTCGTCAAAATAATTATAACTACTGTTTCTGCATATTAATTTATCAACATCATTAAAAATCTGTATTTTCCAAATTATATCTAGATTATCACAATATCTTCTCAAATATTTTTAGATTATTACCTGAATAATAAAACTATGATATTTAAAAGTAAATCCTTATCGAAATATTTTATTTTTTAATGTACATTTGCCCTCAATAAATAAATCAAATATAAAATAAGCACAAATATGAAACTAATAAAGAATTCTCTAGCTATAATATTTCTATTTATAAGTACATTTAGTTTTGCTCAGGTAGGACAAGTAACATTTAAGGAAACTACTCACGATTTTGGGAAAATAAAAGAAGAGCTTAAAAAAGTTAGCTATGATTTTGAATTTACTAATACTGGTAAAGGCGATTTAAAAATACTAAAAGTGAAAACGAGCTGTGGATGTACCGCTTCTCAATACACAAAAACACCAATTAAGCCCGGCAAATCAGGCAATATAAAAGTAACATATACTACTACTAACCGCCCTTCTACTTTCAGAAAATCCATAACCGTAACTGTAAACAATCCTGATCAACCACATACCGTACTTTTTATTAAGGGCTTTGTAATCCCTAAAGAAAAAGGTATTACAGGTATATATCCTACTGCTATTGGTAATCTAAAATTAGTATCTAATCATCTGGCTTTTAACAAAATGCTAACATCGGAAACACGTACCGATAGCATGAAAATATATAATGCTTGGGGTCATCCAATGGACATCTCTTTCGAGCAAATTCCTCCACACCTTAAAGTTAAGTGCTCTACTTCTAAGCTAGATGAAAATGCATCAGCATACATAATTGTAACTTATGATGCAAGCAAGAAGAATGACTTTGGTTTAGTTTATGACAGAATTGCAATTCGCACCAACGACAATACTCAACCAATGAAAATTCTAAATGTTAGTGCAAGAATTTCCCAAGATTTTTCAGGAATGAGTGAGCGTGAATTGAAAAAGGCTCCTAAAATAAGCTTCTTAAATACTACCTACGATTTTGGAACAGTAAAGCCAGGAACAATTGTTAAATATAGTTTTGATTTTACTAACGAAGGCAAAAAAACACTCAATATCTTAAAAGTAAAAACTAGCTGTGGCTGTACAACTACTAAGCTTGATGTAAAAACTTATAAAAAAGGTGCCGCAGGAAAAATTGATGCTGTTTTTAATACTAGAGGTAGAAAAGGTCGTCAACATAAAACAATTACTATTATTACAAACGACCCTAAAAACCCACAAATAACTCTTACTGTAAAGGGTGAGTTGAAGTAAATAGGAATGGGGAATGGGGAATTGAGAATGAAGAATGAAGAATTGAGAATGAAGAATTAGGAATTAATAATTCGTCAGTCCCTGATAGATATCGGGAGAGTGATTTTCTGTCAGACTGAGTGATTTTCGTAATGAAATGAAGAAAATAGTATCGAAGGCTGAGAAAATCAAAATTGTATCGAAGTCTGAGGAATTCTTAATTTATTGCACTTCCACTAGATACACATCATAAATAAGTGTTGCTTTTTGTCCAATCTTATTTTCATCGCCCAACAATCCATAAGCCAAGTAGGAAGGCACAATTAGTTTTGCTCTACCGCCAACTTTCATAAGTTTTAATGCCTCATTTAGGCCAGCAGGTTCTTCATTTTTGTCTATCTCAAATATTTTATACCCTTGAGTTTCGCTATCGTATAGTTTATTCCCTTTTATATCAATAATACTATATTCAATACCTACCTTAGAGCCAGGAATAGGCATTATTCCAATCCCCTCTTTATAAATATTATATCTTAGTCCTGTTTTAGATTTCTCAAAATCATTCCAATGCCTACGACGCATAAAATCGATAATTTGAGTATTTTCTACATCAATATGCTTCGTATTAACTTTTACTAAACTCTCCTTAAGGCGCTTTCTATCAATAGTTTTATTATTCTTTTTTGTATCATTATCGCATGAAACCAAAAAGAACACCAAAATCAATAAAAGGCTATAATACTTCATAATTAATTATACTTCAAATTTAGAAATAAGTTTTTCAAGCTTCTGCTCAGTTTCTTTTAACGACAAAAAGGACTTCCCTCCTGCTGCATTGAAATGGCCTCCGCCTTCAAAGTGCTCTCGAGCAAAAGCATTAACATTAAAATCTTTTTTTGAGCGAAAGGATATCTTTATCTTATCACCTTTTTCGGTAAGCAATGCTGCAAAATCGATTCCTTTGATGGAAAGTCCATAGTTTACAATCCCTTCTGTTAGGCCTTCTTTATCGCCAAACTGACTAAGTTCTTCTTTACTAAAAGATATATATACAGCTTTCTTATCCTCAAAAACATGTAAGTTATCATTAATTCCAAGGCCAAGAATATGAAGTCTTTCCTTACTATTATTATTAAAAACTATATCGTGTATTTCCTTAACTTTCACTCCGTAGCGAATAAGTTTTGCCGCTACTTCAAAAGTTTCTGGCTCATCGCAACTATAAGCAAACGAACCCGTATCTGTCATTATACCAACAAATATATTTACTGCTATCTCCTTATTTATAAATTTCTTATAACTCGTATTATACAGTATATCAAATAATAATTCGCTTGTTGAAGATTTAGTAGGAAAGGAGAACATCAAATCAAAATATTCTTCATCAGGAAAAAGGTGATGATCAATAAGAACCTTCTTTGCCGTACTTTCAAGCATGGCTTTCTCAACATTTCCTGTGCGATGTGGTGCATTAAAATCCATGGCAAAAAGCAAATCGGCTTTAGCTATAGCTTCATTAACCTTTCTGCCTTCTTTATCATTTACCAAAATATTATCAATATTAGGCATCCAACTAAGGAAATCAGGTGCTGTATTTGGACAAACTACTGTAGCCTTTTTGCCTAGTTGCAAAAGTATGTTATGCAATGCCAAGGCCGAACCAATAGTATCAGCATCGGGACTTTGATGAGTACAAAGTGTTATATTATCAGCCTCAGCAATCATCTGCTCAAGCTGTTTTAATTTATTAATTTCTAAGGTCATATTATCAATTTAAGACTGCAAAAATAGGGTTTATTCTTGAATGAAGAATTAAGAATTA
>JAOZSY010000013.1:8440-17898 GCA_029939445.1 Bacteroidales bacterium | reverse complement strand
TGGGAAATTAAGAATTAAACATTAGTAATTATTAATTAAGCATTACCTACTACACCAAATCTTCTACAATCTCTTTCAATGGTCTAACTTTATAAATATGCTCAATGGATGGTCCTGCCACAAAATATGTTTTATAAGAAGCACTAAAAGCCGATTTTTTTATCTTATTCATTCCTTGCACAGCAATCACCATTTTCAGAATTTTCCTAAGTTTTTTATGCTTAATCATCATACGCATAAGAAAACTCGGCTCGGTACCAATTTCTTGTACATAAGGAGTATTAATAACTGTAAGTGGCGAACCCGAAAGATTTGAAGTTCGTACAACATCTTTGGCGCCATAATCAACAAGAGCTTGCTTATATTCATCAGAAACACCACATTCCTGAGCTGCAATAAAAACAGTACCAACACTTACTCCATCAGCACCAGCTTCAATCATTTCATCAATCTGAGATTTAGTTGCTACTCCGCCAGCAGATATTATGGGGATATCAAATTCTGCCTTTAGTTGACTTATTAAATCCTTAATCTTTATATTACCCGCATGGCCACCAGCCTCTGCTCCTACTCCAATAATAGCGTCAGCTCCTAGCTCTGCAACCTTTTTTGCATACTGCACATTGGTAACATCGCAAAACACCTTTATACCTACGGGCTTTGATTTCTCAATAACTTCGCGAGGGCTACCTAAAGATGTGATAATAAAATCCACCTTCTTATCCACACAAGTAATTAGCTGCTGAGGATATTTTGGATTCGACTTATTAACTATTAAATTTACTCCAAAAGGTTTATCTGTGGCATTTCTAATTTCATCAATAGCCGACCTAAACTCTTCATCAGTACGATAGTTTAAGGCAGGAAATGCCGCAGTAATTCCACTCTTTAAAGCCTCAATTATCATCCCAGTATCTGATACCAAAAACATTGGCGCCATAATAATTGGATGCTCTATATCTAATAATTCTGTTAATTTAGTTTTGCTCATAGTTCTTGGAAAAAATTTCTAATCTCATTTTCACAAAGGTAATAAAAAAGGGCTAATAGAAATCCCATTAGCCCTTTAATTTAGTTCAAGATATTCTAATAGGGAACTACACCAGATATCTTAACTTCATATATAGAATCGCCAATATTTTTATCCCAACCTTTACGTTGGTAATTATACTTACCATCTATAATAATACCCACATTAAACTTAGGGCTATCTTTTATATCCTCTTTAAATTTGATATATAGATACACAGGCTCTCCATTCTCTATTTCATACTTCTTGTTCCACTCATAATCAAAAGCCACAGGGCTTACCGACTGAGAAGTAGTAGCTCCCTCAGCATCAATCATTACCACTTGGTAAGGATCTGAAAGACCCGTAACCATGTATTTAACTTGCTTTGTTTCTACTTGCTTTGTGCACGATACTATTCCTAATACTAGTATCAATATTATAATTATATTTTTCATCAGATTAAAAGTTTAGAATTAGATTCATAAATAACGATCTACCAGGCTCATAAATACGAGTATCAGTACCACGAATTCTACGGTTTAAGTGTTCGTAATATGCTTTATCAAGTATATTATTTACACCAACCACAAAACTAAGGTTTTGGCTATATCTATATTTTAAACTAGCATTAATTAGTGTGAAATCAGTAGAAGTTATTTCTTCCATTGATTCTGAAACTCTATTTTGAGCTGCAGAGTATCTAAAGTTAATCATAGGAATTAAAGTCCCTTGCAAACAATTATATGATAGGTTAACATTTAGGTTTAAAGGAGGAATTTCTCCTACAGGATCATTTTCAATAACATATGTATCTGTTAGTTTGCCATTAGCATCGTAAACCAAGCCTTCAGTTTCGTCCATTGTACCGCTAGTATAAGCAGCAGTAACAGAAGCTCTAAACTTATATCTTTGTGGAGTAGCATAAGCCAATTCAAAGCCATATAAAGTAGCATTTCCTAAATTCTCAAATTTCTTAACCCCTAATACACCTTGTGTAAGTGGCTTTTGTACTGATGGTGGTATATATCTTCCGCCAATAAAATTCTGCACATAAGAGAAAAAAGTACTTATTTCAAAACCACCAATTTTTTGATTATTATAATTAAAAACAAAATCTATTTCGTTATTAGCCTCTGCTTTTAGAAGTGGGTTACCTATATATTCATAATTATCGATACCTACTGGTAAGGTAATAATAAAGCGCTCAATCATATCAGGACTTCTAACACCTCTACCTATTGAAACTCCAACAGACATATTATCGCCAATTTTGCGTGATAGGCCAAAACTTGCGCTAAAATTCACAAGGCTTGAGTGTGTACTATCTGCAGGTGTTCCTATTATATCTACTTTCTTACCATTAACAAGTGATATGGAATCAGAGAATGCACTATTAAAATCTATTCGTGATGCAATTACAGCCTCCCATAAATCATAATTATATCGGTATTGAGCAAATACCCCATAATTACTTATTGATGCATTATTCCATAGTTTTTCATACTTAACAGGTACTTTATTCATCATTGGGAACTGGCCAATCATTGTTTTTATACGATCACCATCTTTATCAATCCTAAACATATCTGTACCAACAAATAAGTGAGAATTATCACTTATATTCAAACCAACTTCGCCTCTATAACCATATCGCTTTGCATCAATTATTGAAACTGCAATTATAGTATCAGAAAATCCTCTCTCTTTATTATCCATCTCATGTATCACATTAGAATAATAAGCTTTAAAATCTATGGTTTCTATAAAATCAGAAATATTTTTTACTGAATAATCTAAAGAATATAATTTGGTAGCATCCAGTCTTTCATCCATTGGCAAAGTTGGAAAACTAATATCTTTTGCTGCCAAATCAGAATATGAAAGTATAATTTTATGGTCTTTAGCAGGAATAATTCCCAGCTTAGCAGTATATCCATATTTATTGAATGATGAGCGTATCTTATTTCCATCACCATCAGTATAATCACCATAATTAGCATTATTACCTGACAGAGAGAAGAAAACTCTCTTTCCACCACCATAGATAGTCATATGCTCACGGGTACCATTCCAATTGCTTTCGTAACCAAAATTAGCCTTAACGTGAATTTGAAACTCATCGAAAGGACGTGGTGAAGATGTAAGTAAATTAACAACTCCACCCATATTAGGGCCATAACGAAGAGCAAATGGGCCTTTATAAACCTCTATTGCTTCTATATCACTTGCCTCTATATGTGCCGTTGTAGGGTCCATTCTATTTGGACAGCCACCTTCTATTTTCTGCCCATCATCTAATTGTACATTCAATTGAGAAAACTTAAACCCTCTAATTACTGGGTCAAGATTTGCTCCTCCCTTACGTACGGCACTAATATTTGGAACCTCACGCAAAAAATCTGCAATATCTCTTATAGGTTTCTGCTCTAGTTCGGCTTCCTTCAGTGTTATTACTGAATATGAATAAGTCTCAATTTTTGAGTCCTTAATGTCAACCGCTAGCAACTCCTTAATATTTATATGCAATGCAACATCTACATTTAGAGTTTGGCCTTCTGTTATACTTATTGACTTAGTATAAGTTTCGTAGCCAATATACTTAACTATTAAAGTATAGTCTCCAGCATCGATATTAGTAATTTGGAATTCTCCCTTAGAATCAGAGATAGTACCATTGTTTGCAGATATTTTAATAGAAGCATTTTCAATTAATGCCGAGCTACTAAAATCAACCACCTTACCTTTAATTATAGCTTTGTTTTGTGCAAAACTAAAAACAGGAAATAGTAAAAATAGTAAAATAATAGTCTTATTCATTTTTCGTTTTATTTAGTTATTTTAATGTGACAACAAATTTATACAATAGTTGACACATTTTAACAAAAAAACTTGCTTATATATCAAAAAAAAACCAACTAAATAGTTGGTTTTTTAATATCATTTGAGAATATAGTATTCTAATAGTTACCCACGGGGCTTCCAACACGAGTCATAGCACAGCGGAAACCAATAAATGATTTAGCTTGTCTCTCATCTAGGAATCGTCTTGCTCCTGGGCTTAACCAATAAGCTCCATCTTTCCACGAACCACCTTTATATACTCTTGCTTTATCATTAATCATAGAAGTTTTACCATAATCATACATCTTAGATGTACCGCTTATAGTTTTGTCTTGCCAGTTTCTCCAATCAGTATCCTGACTATAGTTAGAAGCATAATCTCCATCCAAATAGTTAATGTTATTAGATTTACGATAATTTCTACGGCTTAAATTTTCCTCAATAGTTACCTCACGCTGACGTAATTCGCCTGGCTTAGCAACAATAAAGTCAGAAATACCTTTTGCAATCTCTGCAGCAATATAAACTGTACTTGATGGGTTACCATAAATTTTATCTTGAAGCATATCATCAAATGCAATTGCAGCATCTTCGTATCTACGCTCATTTTGTAATTCTATAACCTCATCCAAAGTATTATTAAGATCTTCTTGAAGTTTTACTTCATCATCATCTAATTCATTACTTAAGTTTGCATAAAAACCATTATCGCTATTCAACCAAGTTCTTATTCCTTCATAATCATAAATTGTATTATAAAGTTTATCAGCAATAGCGCCAGTATTATCTCTTACATAAGTTTTATATACGTTACCACGGAATGAGTTATGAGATTCCATATCTTCAAAACTTAGAGGACGATAAACATCCATTACCCACTCAGCAACATTACCAGCCATATTATAAAGACCATAATCATTAGGCCAATATGCATAAACTGGAGCTGTAATATCTGCGGCATCATTTAAGTGGCCTGCAACACCCATATAATCGCCTCGTCCACGACGAAAGTTAGCAACCATATCGCCATAATTATCAGAATCATCAGTACGAGTAATATGTCCATTCCAAGGGTAAAGGCGACGCTCTACAACTCTTTCGTACATTGTATTACCTATTAAGCCTAGAGCAGCATATTCCCACTCAGCCTCAGTTGGTAGGCGATACTTAGGAAGCAAAATACCATCTTCCATACGAGCTCTACGCAAACCTCCACCATTAGGCGAAATATCTATTAATTGCTTATCACTTTCCTCACCAATTCCATTAATAGAAGATACTAAATAAGCATCAGTATTAAAGTGATTGTCAGAAGTAGGGCTTTCTTGATAATTAAGAATACCTATCGAAACTAGGATAAACTCATTAACTCTATCGCTACGCCATGAGCAGTAGTCGCGAGCTTGTAACCAATTAACTCCCACTACAGGATAATCTCTATATGCAGGATGACGAAGGTAGTAATCTACATATGGCTCATTATAAGAAGTTTTCTCTCTCCATACTAAACTATCAGGCAAAGCCTTTTGAATAATACGAGGATTCTCATCTCCATAAACTCTTTTTAACCAATGTAAATACTCAATATAATCGATATTACGAACCTCTGTCATATCCATATAAAATGTAGGAACAGTTGTACGATGAGGTTGGTTACTCCAATCGTAATGAATATCTTGTTCGGTACGTCCCATTACAAATGTACCACCTTCTATTAATACTAATCCAGGACCAGTTTCCTGCTCCTCATAAGGGATAACTTCAAAACCACCGTTCTCTGGATCATTATAATTCCAACCAGTGGTAGGAGATTGATCGTGTGAAGTACACGAAATCATCATTAGCACTACCGCTAATACACCAAAAAATGAAATACTCTTTTGCTTTATCATAATCGTTTTTATTAATTTCTACTCTTTAATAACTAGAAAGAAGGGCAATTTATTTCATGAATACGTTTCTTTTTTATTGGACAATTAAAATCCAATGCGAAAGAAACCTCATGAGCGCCCCCTGAAGGAGCTGCCAATTCTGAAATTGTTATATCGTAACTATATCCAAATTTAAATTTATCATACTCAAAACCTGCCTGCAAAATTACAGCATCACTACCCCAACCATCATTAGCAGTAAAGTGACGATACCATAATCCAAAAATAAGTGGAGCTTTCTTAAAATAAGCACCCCAATTATATTGGTGAAATGGGCCTTGATTCATATATACAAAGTTAGGTGAAATTGTTGGATCTCCTGGCTTAAATCTTTTACCCCCATTTAATGGAATCATATAACCTGCATGAGCAGTTATTTTCATTGGTAAATAACTCTCTCCTTCGAAAGCTACATCAACAGGAACCATGTGGTGCACTGCTACTCCTCCATAAAATCTATTATTATAAACTAATAAACCTCCTGAAAAATCTACATCCATAATATTATATTCACCAGAACCATCACTAGGTCCTTGCTCTGCCGTAATATTAGAAAAACCCCATCGAGGATCAATCTGATCGCCAAAGGTAAGTTTATTCCAATCCAAATTCTTCTGAAAAAAGCTTGCTTGTAGTCCTGCTTTAAGAAACCATTCTTTTGATAATCTAATTCTTACAGCATAAATTAAAGAAGCTGTTTGCTCTGTTAATACTCCCTGTCCTGACCTGTCAGAGGTAAACATTACGCCTAATCCACCAGCTAATGCATCAAAGTGCATATCGAAGCTAGCATTATATGTAACGTATGATCCGGGTATGGAAGGCCACTGATTGCGATAATTTGTCACAACTCGCGGGCAAACCTTCGCTCCTGCAAAGGCTGGATTTAGGTATAAAGGATTGGCATAAAACTGTGAGAAATGAGCATCTTGCGCCCTGACTCCCAGTACTATAAACAAAACCGTTACTACTAATATAAATTGCTTGTGTGTGTTTTTTAACATACTTTAATATTTGGGTTGACAATATTACTAAAATTTTTAACATTAATAAACAAAAATTTCATCATTTTAGTTATGCCAACAATGAAGCTTATACTATAAAGCCGATAATAAGTTACATAACGCCTAAAAATAAGAAAAAGTTTATTTGTTAAAAAAAAATTATAAAGTATTATTCCCATAATTATATACAAAAAATAAAACACAATAAAATTACAATAATATAGTTTATCATTTACAATATCTTAATAAGATATAGTATTAAAAAACTAACATTAGTATGCTAATTAAAAAATGAAGGTATTATTAATAAAAATATTGAATAATAATAACTCTTGAATATAACTAAAGAATTACATTTGCATAATTATAAACTCTTATGATTTATCAAAAAAAAACAGCCTTTATTCTATTTTTATTATTGCTAATGGGCAATACCTCCCTGTATGCTCAAGAGTTTTTTTCAAATGAAATAGTAATAAACTGGCAAAAGGATTCCAAAAATTCGGTTTCAAGTGAAGCATTTGAATTTGCCATAGAAAGTGAATCAAATCCTAAGCTTCCAGCATATCATTATACAATGTCTTTGGATAATGATGAAATAATAGAAATTTCCTTATCAGACATTAGCGTTTCGGCCTATGAAACAAAAATAAATGAGCAATTCAAATTTTCTGATATTGAAGATGAATTTAATTACAGCATCAGATACCTCTACGATAGAGGAAATAAAACTGCTGACATAAGGATTGAAACCTACCGAAAGAAGAATAATAAAATAGAACAATTAGAAGCATTCTCAATAAACAGCAGTATTAAACGAATAAAAGGTACATCAAGTACTAAAAGAACATACGCCGACAATTCTGTTCTTGCTTCCGGTGATTGGTATAAGATAAAAATTACAAAAAGTGGAATATATAGGGTGAGTGGCAGTGATTTGCTGTCAATGGGATTTTCTCTTTCTGCCCTAGATATTAATAGTATTAGACTTTATGGAAATGGTGGTGGCATGTTGCCCGAAGCCAATAGTGCATTTAGATATGACGATATTGTGGAGAATTCAATACAAATTCATGATGCAAACTCCAATGGTATTTTCGAAAGCAGTGATTACTTTATTTTTTATGGCAAGGGGCCTAATACATGGAAGTTTTCTGAAGTAAGTAAATATTTTTTTCACCAAAAGAACATTTACGATAGCTACGCTTATTATTTTATTACTATAAAAAGTGGGCTAGGCAAAAGAATAGAAAATGATAGCAATACTTATTCTGTAGCTAATACTTTTGTTAACAAATTTACTGATTATGCTTTTCTTGAGAAAGACTCATTAAATCTTATAAAAACCGGTAGAGAATGGTATGGTGAACATTATAGCATTGAAAATTCTCATAAATTTTATTTTACATTTCCAAATATTGTAAATAACGAAGCTGTATTTATAAAAACAAATACCATTGCAAGAAGCACACTTAACAGCACCATGTATTTTAATATTAATGGTTTGGAAAGAACCATTAGTTATACTCCAACAGGGACTAATTATCTGGGTTATTATGCTACAAGTGTTGTTGACACTTTTAGTTTTCTAACTTCAAATTCAAAGATAAGTATCAATAGTGTATACAGTAAACCAAGTACAAGTTCGCAGGCTTGGATGAATTATATAGCTATAAATGTCCGCCGTCATTTAACCATGTCAGGAACTCAGATGCGCTTTTGTGACCCAAAGTCTGTTTCAATTGGCAATACTGTAGAATACACTCTAGAGAATGCAAAGCAGAATACTCAAATTTGGGAAATAAGCAATCATATATCACCTCAAATAATGGCGAATAACCTTAGCAGTACCACCATGACTTTTGTTGCAAGTGCTGATAGTTTACGTTCGTTTATTGCCCACAATGGAGGATACTTATCTCCCATTAAAGTTGGAAATTTAAATAATCAAAATCTACATAGTTTAAGCAATATTGATTATATAATTCTTTATGACAAAAAGTTTGAATCTCAAGCTGAGAAACTCGCAAATTATCATAGAACAAACAGTAATTTAACTGTATACAAAAGTGTTTTAAGCCCTGTTTATAATGAGTTTGGGAGTGGAGCAAAAGACAATGCTGCAATTCGAGATTTTATAAAAATGCTTTATGATAAAGCCGGAGGAGATGTTGCCAAAATGCCAAAATATCTTCTACTTTTTGGTGATGCATCATACGATTATAAAAACCGTATTCCAAATAATACCAACCTAATTCCTACTTACGAATCCAGAAATTCATTATTACCAACAGGATCGTTCTGTACTGATGATTTCTTTGGACTATTAGATGATGGAGAAGGTGCTTATGCAAATGGAGATCTTGATATTGGTATTGGAAGATTTCCGGTATCAACTGTTGCTATGGCTAATGATGTAATAAATAAAATTCTTAGCTATCATTCCACAGGAGTCACCGGCAACGGAACATCTTGCAGCAATGGATTTAATAGCCCAAAAAACATGGCTGATTGGAGAAATAAAGTGTGTTTTATAGGCGACGACGAAGACCTTGGAGTACATACTGCACAGGCTGACTATTTGGCTAATTATACAATAACAAACTATCCTGTTTACAATGTAGATAAAATATTTTTTGATGCCTATACTCAGGTAATAACTCCTGGAGG
>JAOZSY010000013.1:0-8340 GCA_029939445.1 Bacteroidales bacterium | reverse complement strand
TATGTATTATTAAATCCTGAAGGTGGAGGAATTGGTCTTCTTACCACATCAAGAGTATCTTGGTCAAGTTCCAATTTTTCACTAAATAAAGTAATTATTAGAGAGCTTTTCAAGAAAGAGAATGGAAAATATCCAAGATTAGGAGATATAGTAAGAAAGTCAAAAGTTGGCTCTGGATCTATTTATCAGAACAAAAACTTTGTACTATTAGGCGATCCGGCAATGAACCTAACTTATCCTAAAGACGAGATAATTACTACCTCAATTAGCGACTCTAAAACAGGAATAGAAATTGATACAATAAAAGCACTTCAACAAATAACAATTAATGGCGAAGTCCATAAAGCAGGTAGCGTAAACCCCCTATTCAATGGCGAAGTAGATATTACTATTTTTGACAAAAGCAAAACATATTCTACTTTAGGAAACGACCCTGGAAGTCCAATTTATAATTTTGAATTACAAAAGAGCATTATTTATAAAGGCAAAGTAAAAGCTTCAAACGGAGCATTTAATTTTGATTTTGTGGTACCAAGAGATATTGCTTATAATTTTGGTAATGGAAAAATCTCTTATTATGCTACAAACGATACTATTGATGCTAATGGTTATTCTGATTCTCTAATAATTGGCGGATCGTATGAGCTTGCAGAAGATGACTTTGATGGGCCTATTATAGATTTATACATTAATAATACATCTTTTATAAATAATGGCATTACTGACGAAAACCCTAGCCTCCTTGCATTTGTTTTTGACGAGCATGGTATAAATACAATAGGCAATGGCATTGGTCATGACCTTACTGCAATATTAGATTCAAAAAGTACAAATCCAATTATCCTCAACGAATATTATAAAGCAGAATTAGGTGATTTTAAAAAAGGTATAATTAGTTATCCTTTTTACAAATTGGAAGAAGGTCCTCATTCGCTCGATATTAAAGTATGGGACGTATATAATAACTCTGCTAAAGCTTCAATTGATTTTATTGTAGCATCGAGTTCCGAAATGGCTATGGATAATCTTTTTAATGCTCCTAACCCTTTTACAGATAATACATCCATTGTATTTGAGCATAATAGAGGCTGCGACATTTTGGATGTAGAAGTATTTATTTACAATAATACCGGACAGTTAGTTCACAAGATTATTACTTCTGTAAATTCTTCAGGATATAGAGTTGGCCCTGGCGAGATTGTATGGGATGGGACAAGTAATAATGGATCTACACTTACGCAAGGAATTTATATATACACAGTTCGCTACGAGATCTTAAATGAAGAAGGCGAAAAAGAATATAAGGAACTGAATAGCAAAATGGTGCTCCTTAAATAAGTTCTGAAATGAAACACATAAGGCACATTAGGAACATAAGAGCTCATAAGGGTAACTCTTGAATGTTTATTTGCTTATTTGCTTATCTGTTTAATTGGCAGAAAGCCTTTTAAATCAAACTCCTTTTCCTTGTCCTCTATACTTGTCCTTTTTTCTCTTAAAATAAAACACATAAGGTCACTTAAAATGGTAGTTGGTGGGGCTTTCACCTTTGATCCTTTTAAACAATAATAAGTTATAAATAGAAATCCTTAGTTAAATCCTTAAATTCATCACTATATCCATCTCCATTTTCAGATTTAAGATTAAGATAATTAAACTTTGGCTCTATACTATTACTACTGCTAAAACACATTATTGTACGCTTTGGAATAGCCTTTTCTGTATCTTTAATTACTAATTCTGAGTAAATATAATATTCATTTAATAAGGCAACCTTTAGTAAATTTTCACGAAGTTCGAATGGATAAATTAGAATTAGCTTACCTGCATTCTCCAAAAGAGTTTTAGCCCTAATAAATATTTTTTCTGGAGTTAATATATAAGCAATTCTAGCCATTTTTCTATTATTAGAAATACTAGATTCTGAAGGGGTGAAATAAGGTGGATTTGAAATTATAAGGTCATATTTTTTACTAAAATTATATTTCAAATAATCCTCATTAATAGCATTCAGCCTATCACCCCATGGAGAGTTGTCAAAATTAAATCTCAAATCGATAACTGCAGAATTATTTATTTCAATTGCATCCACCTCCACCTCAGGAAACCGTTGAGCAAGCATTAAGGATACAATTCCTGTTCCTGCACCAAGGTCAAGCACTTTTCTACAATCTCCGGCATCGGCCCAAGCTCCTAGCAATACAGCATCAACGCCAACTTTCATTGCCGAATTGTTATCTTGTATACTAAACTGTTTGAAATTAAAAGACACTTATTATTATTATAGAAATTAATAACAGATTACAACTAACTAATCTTCATCATTCTCAATATCGTCTTCATTGCGATATAGTTCCAAAAGACCTTCAGGAAAAATTACATTAATTATCTTTTCTTTACGATTCACATTTTCGATAAAATGATCAACTATTGGAAGCAATATTTCTGTATAACCATCCTTTATCTCAAATATTGGCTGGGCGGTATCATCAATAATTCTTTGTACTACTCCCACTCTACCTTGTTCCTTATCCCAAATTTCGAATCCAATAACCTCATGAAAGTAGAACTTATTTCCTTCTAATTTTGGCAAGCTTTCTATTGGCAAATAAAGTGAACAATTTATAAGGTGCTTGGCATCTGCGTCAGATTCTATATCCATAAGCTTCACCGTAGCATAATTGCCCTTGGTAAAGCTTATTTTCTCAATCATAAAAGGAATAACATCTCCTTTTATATCAATAAAAACCGCATCAAGTCCGTTATAATCCGACACTTGGTCCACATCAAAATAAAACACCACATCACCCTTATAGCTGTATAATTTGGTGATTTTTCCTAGATAATAAAAATCTTCTGTATTCATTTTAAAATAATATATTTATATAAATAAAGCCTAGTAAAAGGCTGAAATATTAGATAGTATAAGGCATTTTAAGAACTACACTCGTACCCTTACCTATTGTTGAATTAAACTCTATATTTCCTCCAAAGTTAGAAATTCGAGTTTTCATATTCCTGACACCAATACCATTTGCACTAGACTTTACATCAAAGCCTTTTCCGTTATCAACAACTTTTATCTCTATTTCTGTTTCGTTAATATTAAGTTTAATCTCAACTTTAGTAGCCTGGGCATGCTTAATGATATTATTGATAAGCTCCTGAACTATTCTATATATATTCACTTGAAGCTTTTCATCAATTTTATTCCAATCATAAGTACTATTAGCAATTAGAATAAACTCCGTTTTAGAGTGTTGCGATATTTGATTTACGTAATCTTGCACAATATCGGTAATGCTAGTAAACTCAAATTCTGCAGGAGTAAGGTTGTGAGAGATTGACCTAACTTCTTTATAAACTCTATCAATATTGTCATGAATAAGGTCCAAACCTTCAACCTTTATTTCTTTCAATAATGAACCAATATATAGCTTAATAGCAGCCAAAGAACCACCAATCCCATCATGAAGTTCCTGAGCAATTCTATGACGTTCATCACGCTGTACATCAAGCTTATCCTTTATAGAATTTAGCTGATGCTGCTTAATTAGTTCTGATATTTTTCTGTTACCTATTTCCTCATTTTTCTCAATTAATAGAAGTGTTGATTTACGCTTTTGACGAAGATTATAAATAATCACAGCAAAAACAAGCACGAATAGACCAAATATTAAGGTAATAATATACTTTTGCGACTTTTCTTTTGCCAATAATGCATCTTTAGCAATACTTTCTAACTTACTATTCTCTATAAGAGCAGTTTGTTCAAGTAACTTACTTTCCTTTTTCGCAGTTTCGTACTTTACTTGTAACTCTTGAATTTGAGAATATTTTCCTTTATTAAAAAGAGAATCGTTTAATGAATTATACTCTTTATAATACTTTAATGACTTACTATATTTACCAATCTGCTCATAGGATTCTGATATATTTAGATAAACATCCTTCTCATATTTCTTATAGCCTGATTCCTTAGCCAAAACTAATGCCTTGAAACTATATTTCAAAGAAACAGCTGATTGTCCCATTTGATTATATAATACAGCATAATTGTTCAGCACCGGTATCATAATATACTTTGAGTTTATACTCTTATATATTTTATATGTTTTATCAAAATAGTCTTTAGATTTTGTGTAATTATTCTCCTTTAGCGCTACCAATCCAAGCATGTTATATACCATAGCCTTTCCTTTTGAGGTACGCGTTGCCTTACTATTTAGTGCTAAATTAAGATATTTATTCGCTAGTTCTAAACTATCAAGCTTTTGATATATAGTACCTAGATTATGATAACATTGACCCTCCCTATACAAATTAGAAACCAGTATATTTAGCTTTAATGCGCGTTTATAAAAGTCAATTGCATTTGCATAATCCTTTTGGTAGAAATAAACATTTGCAATATTAAGAATAACTGCTGCAATTTTAGAAGTATCATTTATGGATTCCCAATATTCTAGAGATTTAATTTGCACATCCATAGCATTATAATACTCACCCTTGGCATTATACATAAGTCCCAAATTACCATATACATTAGCTTTTGTTTTAGCATCAACCTCGGATATGCTATCATTTAAGACCTTAAAATAATAAGTTTTAGCATTGGGGAAGTCACCTTTTTTCGCATAAGCCACACCAATATTTATATAAATACTAGAGTATAAATCTGTGAATTTATTTATTTCAACTGTTTCTAAGGCTTTTTTATAAATAATAATAGACGAATCGAGCTTACCAACTATGGAATAAATAATCCCTTTAACTCTTAAAGCATATATCTCTTGGCGAATAAGTTCTTTATCTTGTGCAATATTTATTGCCTTATCAATAATAAAAGTTGCTGAATCAAAATTTGAATATTTATACTTATATGATTTCTTAATTAAGCTATCTACTTCAAGACTATCAGTTCTATATGAATTATCACTCTGCGCAAAAGCCAAAAACTGAACGCTAAGTAATATGTACAAAAGAAGATGTTTTACCTGAATCATATTATGGATAATAATGTTGGTTAATGTATGAGCAAAACTAATAATAAACAACAACCATTTTATAATAATTAAAAATAAAAAAGCCAATATATTGATATTTAAACTTATCTATCAATATATTGACTTCTTAATATAATACTTTAGCATATTAAGCTGTATAAAAAGGAGTTTTTACAACTTCAGCTTTAAGAGTTTTCTTACGAATTTTTATATAAATCTCTGATCCCATTTTATGGAAAGGAGCATTAATATAAGCCATTCCAACTCCTTGCTTAAGCATTGGCGACATAGTACCTGATGTTACCTCGCCAATAATATTACCATCAGCATCACAAACTTCATAACCATGTCTTGGGATACCTTTATCAATCATTTTAAAACCTTTTAATCTCTTCTGTATAGGGTTAGCTTTAATATCTTCGTGATAAGCACGATTTACAAAATCATTACCATCTACAAATTTAGTAATCCAAGCAAGGCTTGCTTCAATTGGCGAAGTGGTGTCGTTAATATCATTACCATATAAGCAGAAACCACTTTCTAAGCGAAGAGTATCTCTTGCACCAAGACCAATTGGCTGAATATCATTTTCCTTTCCTGCTTCAAAAATCGCATCAAAAATCTTTGGTGCTACATCATTAGGCATATATATTTCGCAGCCTCCTGAGCCAGTATATCCTGTGGTTGAAAATAGTACATTATCAACTCCCGCAAGAGTTAATACTTTAAAAGTATAATACTCCATATCTTCAACAGAAGTATCAGTAAGCTTTTGCATTATCTTAAGAGCCAAAGGTCCTTGAATGGCTAACTGAGCAGTTTCGTTAGAAGCATTTGTCAAATTAGCACCCATAGTATTTTGCTCATTACACCAAGCCCAATCTTTATCAATATTAGAAGCATTAACAACAAGCAAGTATTCCTCTTTACCAAATTTATAAACTAGTAAATCGTCAACTATTCCACCATCATTATTAGGGAAACAAGAATACTGAACTTTACCTGGATTCAAATCTCCAACATTATTAGATGTTACTTTCTGAACAAATTCATAAGCTTTAGGGCCACGTACCCAAAATTCGCCCATATGCGATACGTCAAAAACACCAGCTCCTTTACGAACTGTTTCGTGCTCAATATTTATTCCTGCAAATTGAACAGGCATATTATAACCTGCAAATTCAACCATTTTGCCACTCATGGCAATATGTTTATCGGTAAAAGCTGTTTGCTTCATAACTGTTAAATATTTTAATTTTAACTACTTAAACTGTAGTCTATCAGTAATTTAATAAAATAATATATAAATATGTATCTATATAATTAATTAATGCAAATATAATTATTTTGAGGCAAAAAATCTTAAATAACAATTATTTTTTAAACATTTATTTATACACTTCAACTCAATATGTTTTTTCGCTATTTTTGCTTGCGTATTTAATACATAATTAATTATGAATGACAAATCGAGAAGTGCTCCTAGGGCTGTAATATTTATAATCGATGTTTTAATGATATTTTTCTCAACAATGATAGCTTATCTGTTGAGATTTAATTTTAATATCCCTCCGGATCAACTTGAGCAGATTCCATTTGCATTATCTGTGATTATGCTTACTCGGATATTTAGTTTTACAATTGCTAAAACTTTTACTGGAATAATTCAATATACCGAAACACAAGATGTAATGCGTATATTATCTACTCTTTTGGTAGGTACTCTGGCAATCTCAATAATAGATTATACATATTTTTTAACCTATGAAACCATACTAATACCAAGAGCAATACTAATAATTGAATTTATTACTTCTTCTATTGGTCTAATAGCCTTTAGACTATTAATAAAAACAACATATACTGAATTTAGGGCACCTAATGGACATAAAAATGGTAAAAAAACCAATATTATTATTTTTGGAGCTGGAGAGGCGGGTATATTTACATATAATGCACTAAAACAAAATTTTGGAGACTCTGTAGAAATAGCAGCATTTATTGATGACTCATCTGCTAAACAAGGGCGGAAATTAATGGGAGTTAAAGTTCATAAGCCAAATGCATTAGAAGAGCTTTTAAAAGAATTTCGTATCGATAAATTAATTATTTCGGCACAATCAGTAAGTGTAGAACGCAAAAATGAGCTAGCAGAAATATGTTTAAAGTATAAAACCAAAATACAGTATGTTCCGCCGGTAAAAAAATGGATAAATGGAGAATTAAGTGCTAATCAGATTAAGGATATAAACATTCTTGAGCTTTTAGAAAGAAGTGAAATTGCGCTTGATCGTACTGCGATTTCTCAAGAACTTAACGGGAAAACTATATGGATAACTGGAGGTGCTGGTTCTATTGGCAGCGAAATAATTCGTCAGGTAATAAATTTTAGCCCAGCAAAAATTGTGGTTATAGATACTGCCGAGACTCCAATGTACCATATTGAACTTGAATTTAATTCCATTTCTAATAATGATATTGAATTTATTATTGGAGACGTAAGAAGTAGGGCAAGAATGACCAAAGCTTTTAAACAATTTCCACCAGATATAATATACCATGCAGCGGCATATAAGCATGTTCCCTTGATGGAGAGTAATCCTAGCGAAGCCATTTGGACTAATGTAAAAGGCACAAGGGTATTAGCCGATTTAGCAAATGAGTATAATGTTGAGAAATTCATAATGATTTCTACCGACAAGGCTGTAAACCCAACAAATGTAATGGGCGCATCAAAACGAATTGCAGAGATATATGTGCAAGCATTAAATAACTTATCAAAAACCAGTTATATTACTACTCGCTTCGGTAATGTATTGGGCAGTAATGGATCCGTAATTCCACTTTTTACACAGCAAATTAAAGAAGGTGGTCCAATTACTATCACTCACCCCGAAATCACAAGATACTTTATGACTATTCCTGAAGCTTGCCAACTAGTATTAGTAGCAGGAAATAAAGGTAATGGTGGTGAGATTTTTATTTTTAATATGGGAGAATCTGTAAAAATTCTTGACCTTGCACAGAAAATGATTAAACTATCGGATCTAGAGGTAGGAAAAGATATTCAGATTATCTTTACAGGCCTTCGTCCTGGTGAGAAACTTTATGAAGAGCTCCTTGCAACAGAAGAAAATACTCTACCTACTGATCATGAAAAAATAATGATTGCTAAAGTTAGACCTTATGACTATGATAAGATCAACTCAGAGATACAAACACTTATTGATTTATTTGACTCACAGGATAATTTCCAACTTGTAAAAAGAATGAAAAATATTGTTCCTGAGTTTAAGAGTAAAAATTCAATATACGAAGGATTAGATAATCAATA
>JAOZSY010000134.1 GCA_029939445.1 Bacteroidales bacterium | reverse complement strand
GACCTGTATTACCATTAAAATCAATGGATTCTTCAGGATTAAAAAGCATTTTACGTTTTGGATCTACTTTAAGAATAAAGAATTTTAAAGCAGCCATTCCTACTTGATAATATAGTTTTTCAGCTTCAGAATCTGATAGGTTTTCTATTTTACCAGACTCAGAAGTTAGCCTTTTTGCATCTGCAACAATTCCATCAATTAATTCATCGGCATCAACAACGGTTCCCTCACGAGATTTCATTTTTCCATGTGGCAATTCAACCATACCATACGAGATATGATGGATCTTACTCGCCCAATCAAAACCAAGTTTCTCCAATACCAAAGTTAATACTTCGAAATGATAATTCTGCTCATTACCAACAACATAAAGCATCTTTTCAGGAGAATAATCAATCTCACGAAGTTGTGCAGTTCCAATATCTTGAGTCATATATACCGAAGTACCATCAGAGCGAAGTAGCAACTTCTGATCTAGGCCTTTATCTTCAAGATCAGCCCATATAGAGCCATCTTCTTTCTGATATAAAACTCCATCACTAAAGCCTTTATTAACTACCTCTTTACCAAGTAAATATGTTTCTGACTCATAATAAATTTTATCAAAATCCACTCCTAATTTCTTATAAGTAACATCAAATCCTGCATAAACCCAGGCATTCATTGTTTCCCATAGTTTATATACTTGTGGTTCTTTTGCTTCCCAATCACGGAGCATTTGCTGAGCTTCCTTTATTATAGGAGCTTCTGCCTTTGCTTCTTTTTCTGTTTTACCATTTGCAATAAGCTCTGCTATTTCAACCTTATAGTCCTTATCAAACTGCACATAATACTTACCAACTAAATGATCACCTTTTTCACCATTAGTCTCTGGAGTTTCATCATTGCCATGTTTTTGCCATGCCAACATTGACTTACAAATATGAATTCCTCTATCGTTTACAAGATTTACTTTCTTTACATTTTTGCCACTTGCCTCAAGTATCTCTGCAATGGAAAATCCCAAAAGATTATTTCTAATATGTCCAAGGTGCAATGGTTTATTAGTATTTGGCGAACTATATTCTATAACTATTGGAGCGGCATTCTCATTAGCTAGTTCAAAACCATAATTAGAGTTTTTTGTTGCTTCTTTAGCTATATCAAGCCAGTATGAACTTTTTATTGACAAATTAAGAAAGCCTTTAATCACATTAAAAGATTCAACTTCTGAAATACTATTCACAAAATATTCACCCAATTTATTTGCTAATTCTTCAGGTTTAGATTTTGCAAAGCGCACAAAAGGAAATACATTTACAGTAAAGTCACCTTCAAATTCCTTGCGTGTTTCTTGTATTGCAATTGTATTTTTATCAATACTGTGAGAATATAACTCACTAAATGCTTCCGCAAATTTATCTTTTATAATAATTTCCATATTCATCTCAAATACTATTTTTATTTATTCAATATTGATAGTTAATTATCTTAATAACTATCTTATTAAACTATATCTTTATCTAATTTACTAATTTTATATAGTGCAAGATTCACAGCCTCTTGAATATATACCTCAAGATTCTCCTTATTATCTACATCATAAGTTTCCTGCGATATTAGCACTTGACGCACTTTTCTGTTTCCATCAACCACCACTTTCACTCCTCCATTATTTGCCTGTCCATCAACCAATATAAGGTCCAATCGATCCTTTAATATCGACTTATCAATTTTTAGTTTATCTACAGAAAAGCTCCCCATATTATAAGCCCATTATTCCTTTTATACTTTCTGCTTTATAATACACCTCCATCACATCTTTAGAGCTCTGCATCATTTGATTAGCGGTAATACTCATATACTTAAGATTTTTGGACTCGCGCATTGATATATCAGCATCATCACTAAAAAGCGCTTCAGTTTCTTCAATAGACTTAGGATTAAAAGGAACAATAAACTTAAACATATAAATACGTGGCCATGTGAAATCTTCTTCCAGCATTTCTGCCAATTTTGCATATTCTTTTTTATCCGTCATATCTTCATTTTTATGACCACAAAGGTCGGAATTTTTTCGCTTAGTTTTTTGGTGAAAATAATAGTTATAATTATGATTATTATGCTCTATTCCTGCAAATTTGATACTATAATCAAACTAAAAAAGCCTATCTGTAAAACAATTACAGATAGGCTCTAAAACTATAAATTAACTATTATAAAATTCTAAGAAATCTCGTTTTGAAACATCTCTTTAAGTTTATTAAGATCTTCTTTTGTTAAATCTTTACTATAAATCCTTACAACATCTTCTACTTTATTATGATGGAAAATAACACCCAATCCTGCATCAAAATTATTCCCTAGATAATTATGTCTTATTTTTTGAGCAACAACTTCAAACTCTTTCCATGAAATACTATTTTCTACATTAAAATAAACAAAATGAGAATTATCAGAGCTGTAATACACACCATCAACAAGTTCTAAGTTACAGAATTTCTTAATATGGATCAGTGCTTCTGAATCAATATTTAGAGATTTTCTAAGCTTGAAGCCCTCTTCAATAAGATACTCTTCAAGCTT
The DNA here is from genome assembly GCA_029939445.1 of Bacteroidales bacterium. GTDB lineage: Bacteria > Bacteroidota > Bacteroidia > Bacteroidales > UBA1556 > UBA6267. The sequence continues at coordinate 4,893 of JAOZSY010000134.1, read as the reverse complement.
AATTATACTATCGTATGTTTCAAGATTAAATATTCTTATGGCGTTATATTCTTTATTATTAAATTTAAGTTCAGCTAATGCAGCCGAAAATTCAAATTTCGCTTTCTTTTCTATATTGTATAATCTACGGTAAAAGAACTCTAAAGTAACCTTTTCACTTAACAATATAAAGAGCGTTTCTGGCTTACTTTCTGAAGTAATAAAATTGCTGCTATAATAACCTGGGAATGGATTTACAGCCTCTAGAACTCCGGTATTTGAAATTATATGATGACTAAGTGTTTTTACAGTTTCTTCCTTAGTGATAATTGAAAGAGTATTATTAAATAATTGCTTTTCCATAATAATAATATTTTGATTAATAACTATCACAAATATACTAAATTCAACAACCTAAAGCAATATATATAAAATGATAATTAACAGTCTAACAACAAGATAATATATACTCACTATATTATTCCTCTTTTCTTCATTTCAAAATAGCAACGCTCAGTAGCTTCAATATCAGCAAATGCATTATGAGCACCTTCAAAATCTTCGCCAAATAACTTAATATGCAACTCTGAAAGTTTTGGCCATTTAAAACCATAATAACCTGGAATTTTACAAAAATTAGTAGAATTAAGCATGGTACAGTACTTAGGTTTAGCATCAAAACTTGAAGCAATATTTCTTCTTATAAATTCAGCACCTATTATTTTTTCATCAAAACTAATATTATGAGCAATAATAACACTTGCATCATCTACTATTTCATTAAATTTGTTTAATACATCATCCAAAGGAACACCTTCTTTTACAGCTCTTTGAGTAGTTATTCCATGAATATTAGATGCAGAGGATGGTATACTAAACCCATCAGGTTTAATAATAAACTCGGCAGAATCAATTCGTTCTCCTTTGTCATTACTCAGTATCCAACCAATTTGTATCATACGTGGCCAATTATCTATATCGCTTGCTGGAGCTTTGTAATTTTTTGGTAAACCTGTTGTTTCTGTATCGAAAAATAAATACATAATTTTTATTTAATGTCTATAATTTTAACTTCTGTTCTTCTATTCTGTTTGCGCCCTTCTTCTGTTTCATTTGTTGCAACGGGCTCGTTTTCTCCATATCCCATATATGTAATTCTTTTGGCTTCAATCCCCATTTTATCAACTAAATAATCATATACAGCTTTAGCCCTTTTTGTGGACAAACTTTTATTTTCAGCTTCTGAACCTATATTGTCAGTATGTCCTCCTATTTCAACCTTCACTTTAGAGTTTACAGTAAGGAAAGTTTTTAATTTATCTAACTCTACAAACGACTGCGATTCTAACTCATAACTTAGCGATGCGAAAAATATGTTTTTAAGAGTTACTTTCTTATTAATATCAATTTTTTGTAAATATATATTCTTTAAAAATGGAGTATTTGAAGAGTGTTTATCACTCACTTTAAAATTTTCGGAATAATCTAAATAACCTTTTTTACTTACATATAAGCCTAGTTCAGCATTATTTGGAATTGTAACAAGAAAGCTGCCATCACGCACATCTGATGTTGATTTTACAATTAGTTTCTTTGTATTTAAATTATAAAGCTGAAATTCTGCTTCCAATACTTTTTTCGAATTTTTTTCAGCAACAATACCTTTCATATAATTAACCTGAATTGGTCGAGCATCTTCGTAAAGTTCGAAAGAATAGATATCGTAGCCACCATAACCTCCATGCATATCAGACGAAATGTAGGCCATATTACCGTTAGAATTAACAAGTATACCCATCTGGTTTTCATAATCGTTAATTGGATAACCAAGATTTACAACCTTCCCCCAATTCCCATCATTATCCATGCGCGTCATAAATAAATCCATTTCTCCCATTCCAACATGACCATTGGATGCAAAATATAATGTTCGCCCATCGGCATGAATAAAAGGAGTCATTTCTGAGCCTGGTGTATTTACAATATCACCAAGGTTTTTCACATTGCCATAAGTACCATCAGGCATAAGCTCTGCTGTATAGATATCAGAATTTCCTCTACCCAATCTACGAACAAAATACAGAGTTTTACCATCCGAACTAAGACACGGATTAGATTCCCAGTCACCAGTATTTACAGGACTTCCTATATTTCTCGGCAAGCTCCATGTTTTCCCTCTCTTATCCGAAATATAGATATCACACCTTCCTTTACCATCATTTCTATAACATGCCGTAAAAACCATCTTAGTTTGATCAGGAGAAATATTCATTGCCCCTTCGTTACCACTTGTATTGAAAATATTATTCATACGTATAGCTGTATTCCATTCTAACTCATTACTATTACATATACATTTATAAAAATCCTCTTCGCTAGCATTTCTTTGCTCCCTAGTCCTATTATTTTTTGGAAATCTTCGAGTTAGAATAATAGTATTCTCTTCAGTATTTATGGTATTAATATATTCATCGTGATTGCTATTAACAGCAGAACCTATATTTTGCGGATTATAATCAACGGGATTTGCAACACTCCATTTTCCAAATTCAGCCCTTTCGAGCCCTGAATCTACAGTTTTCTGATATCTTGGATTCTTTTTGGGGTGATTATTATAAGCCTGAAAATTATTATATGCATCATCATACAATCCCATATTCATTTCCATAACCGACATAGTTAAAAAAACATCAGGATAGAAATCCGGGTTTACAATACTAGCTTTCTTATAATAATATAGGCTTTTCTTTATGTTATTCATTTCTGAATATATCTGACCAGCCATTAAGTAAGCTTCTACAAAACTAGAGTCATACTTCAAAGCATCATTCACTTCATAAATGGCATTATTATAATCCTTATTATCAAAAAACACTATAGCTCTATTAAAGGCTTTCTTTGCTTTTCTTGATTTAGAGGTAAGATCTTGTTTATTATTATGTTGCGAGAATGAGTCTAAAGACACCAATAGGAGTATTGAGGTAATAATAGTAATTATAACTACTAGCTTTCTCATAAATTTTTTTTATTAAATAATATTACTAACGATATCTTTTGGATCGTTTTCTACCATATTTTTTACGTTGTTTCATAGCCTTTTTATTAGCTTTGGTTTGCATTACTACTCGCTTTCTTTTATTAAAAGCACGTATGGAGGGATCACTAGATTTTCCATTATGACGCACATAACGATTACTAATTGACCAATGACCAGGAAGCTTAAAAAAGTATGTAACACCTATATTAATCATATTTAGGCTTTCCGACGTTGTACCATCAACGGGATAAGCATCAACTTTATTGCTGAATATAACATGTGATGTAAACTCCCCAAATACGGAGAAACTCTTATTTATATTATATCTTACACCAAGGCCAAAAGGCATTGTAAACTCCGTAAGTCTATTGGGGCCACGGCCTTCTTTCTTAACTGTATAGCCTACTTTCGCAATTACGGAATCCGTATTCAAATCATATAATTCGCTTCTAATTTCAGAAAGACCTACTCCCAAAAACGCATATACATTATACTTGCGATACTTATCAATACCAAGAAACGCATTTGTAAGGTCAAATACCGCGGAAATAGAGTATTCAAATAAATTACCTTTAAAATATATCTTCTCTGATTCCTTAGTACTCTTCATTGTAGAGTACATAAACAAACCTTTAATACCAAAATAGGGATTAAACATTTTATCGAGATAAATTCCCATACCCATTCTACGATCTTGATAGAAATATTTACTAAATGGATTATTATCTTTAAAGCTATTTGCGTTATCTGAAACGTCACCATTGAAACGAGTTGCTCCTACAAAGAAACTAGTATTCCAATGGTTGGCAAACTTATATTGTTTTTGTGCATTTACAGTAGTAGCTATAAATGTTATAAATAAAATAAAGATGTAGAATAATATTTTTCTCATGTAGTAACCCCTGTATTTTGCAGTAATTTTAAGCACTGCAAATTTAGTAAAAAAGCTTGCTAATACTACAAAAACTTAATAAATAACAATCCCTAATTACATTATTTTGCTAGAAACATTATTGACATACTACTATTGATTCCCTATTAAGCGAATAGACTTCCCTAAAAGAATTAGGTCAATATTAACTCTATAGTTTCGTGCATAGGCAATATTCAAAGTTTCTATTTCTTTTACATTAGTTTTATCATTGGCCATATCCGAAGGATGAAGGATGCTGTTCTTAAGCTTTGGAAGCTGAATACTATCAATTTTATCAAAGCCTACAAATGTCTTTATTCCAAGAATTACTGAAACTATATTTCTAAAAGCTCCAAATGGTTTTTTATAAATAAATAAACTAAGTGGAAAAGAAACTAATAAAATAATACCAATTACAAAATCAAACAATCTTTTGAATCTCTTATTTGAATCTTTATTAATTGCATTAATTTCAACAAAATAAATATCGCTGGAAGTATTTATTGAATTAGAGCCTATAATATACATACTCTCTGATGGTGCTATTTTATACTCCATATTTGGAAGTTTCAGACTAGTCATCATATCTATAATTTGAGCTGCACCAAAATCTTTTGCACAGAAAATAAGCTCATCAATCTTATGTATTCTAACAATCTCTTCCAACTGCGAAACGATACCCAAAACAGATTTAGAGTTTCTTTTATCAGCATCAGAATCAACAAGTATCTTTGATGCATAAGAAGCATCAATATTAATCTGATCCATTAGTTTTAGAACTCTACTCGACTCATTATCACTACCAACAATAGCTATTTGTTTTGCTGAAATATTGCCAAATTTAAAGCCCATAAAACCTACTAAATAAGACAAATAACGCCATGTCATCATAATAACTGGAGAAATAAATGCACCAAATAAAATTATAGCTCTTGAGAAACGATAGGTTTCTGGCAAGAGTGAA
>JAOZSY010000012.1:11744-23557 GCA_029939445.1 Bacteroidales bacterium | reverse complement strand
CGTTTAAAATCTCCAATCAATAGCTCTGGCTTTTGTCCATTAATACTTCTGAAAACTAAATGTACATAATTTGTCATTATACACCATGCATATATTTCTATGCCTTTATTATCTTGACAATATGCTAAACTATCTAGAACAATCTCTTTATATTCATTTCTAGTAAAAACATCTAGCCAATCTACAACAGCAAAGCTAATAAAATAAGCTTCGTCGGGATTATGGAATTTATAGTTTCTGCTAATAATGCAAATGTATGAAAACATGGCTTATTAGTCATGTTTTTGTTCTATTTGCTTATTGTAGGTTGCCTGTTATTAGGAGGATACGCGATAAATCCCGTACAGTTGTCGGGAGCGCACCAGCGACTCAGTGGCATACGTGCACCATCGGGGGATAATTATCGGAACGTGCATCATCTGGGTATTTTCCATACTACAAAATAAATGACGTTATTTTTACGTCAATAAAGGTGTTTATTTGCCGTAAATTAAGCTAATTGCAGTGTATTATACGTCATATAGGATTCCTAATTGCCGTATTAACCCCAATAAAAATCAGAATTAATACCCTAAAAGCACATTTTAATGGTTTTTTGTGAGCTGTTATAATGATGGAACGCGATGAGTTCCGAACAGTTGTCTGGAGCGCAGCAGCGCCATGGGGTCTCTTTTTCAAATCATACACAACGAGTAAATATAATAGCAAACCATTAAATATACACCATAAGAATTTATAAATACTTATTCATAAAAGCTCTTTTTACAAGCTCTTAAGCAATTCTGTAATAATAGTAGTAAGTTTAGGCTCAGCAGCTTTAGCAGCAATAAGCACTTCATCATGCGATACTTTTTCTACCTGATTGGCAATACCCAAATCGGTAACTATAGAAGTACCAAAACATGCAATACCTGCATGGCGAGCAACTATTGCCTCTGGCACAGTGCTCATTCCTACTGTATCGCCACCTGCAGCTCTAAAATATTTATATTCGGCAGGGGTTTCAAAAGTTGGCCCTGAAGTGCCAGCATAAACACCTTCATGTAGAAAAATATTATTTGCCTTAGCAATTTTATGAGCCTTTAGAATAAGCTCTTTGCTATAAACTTCGCTCATATCAGGAAAACGAACGCCCAGTCTATCATCATTAGGTCCCATTAGAGGGCTATCGGGAAACATATTTATATGATCGTTGATAAGCATTATATCGCCAACCTTAAAGTCAGGATTCATCCCACCAGCAGCATTAGAGATTATAAGAAGTTCAACTTTAAAGGCTTGCATTATACGCACAGGGAAAGTTACCTCTTGCATACTATAACCCTCATAATAGTGGAATCTTCCTTGTAATGCAATAACATTCTTTCCTCCAAGCTTACCAAATATAAGTTGTCCGCTATGCCCTTTTACTGTTGACACAGGGAAGTTAGGGATTTCGCCATAAGGGATTGCTACTTCTACCTCTATTTGATTTCCTAAATTTCCTAGTCCAGAGCCTAGTATTATTCCTATTTCTGGCTGTGTTTTTATTCTAGTCTTTAGGTATGCTGTAGTTTCTTGAATTTTCTCGTACATAATCAGTTATTATTGTATTAAACTCTTTATTGCCTCCAATAAACGAAATTCCAATTGGGAGGACAAAAATTGGAAGACTTTCAAATGCTGTGCCTTTAGATATACTTTTAAGGCGTACAGAATCTTTCTCGCTAATAACTATTAAATTATTAGAGCCTGCAAAAGTATTAAATTTTTCAGTAAATGATTGTATATCTTTAATTGTAAAATTATAATGATCGCGAAATTCTAAATGCTCTATTATAGAAGCTGAAAATTTATTTGATATATATTCTAGCATTGGTTTTGGGTTTGCAATACCACTAATTATCAGAATATTATCTATTTTTCTATTAATATCGTGTTCTTTATTTGATGGTATAAAATCCTTATACTCTACCGTAGAAAATAATATTGGAGAATTAGTATGATTGCTAATTTCTTTTGCGAGCTCTTCTTTTTCTGAATTAGAAATAAGCTTTGGGCATTTGCTCACTATTACCAAATCTGACCTACTAGCAGCAGCAGGGCATTCGCGCAGCCTACCCATAGGCATGGATTTATCGCGGGTAAATATTTTCTTATAATCGGTAAGTAAAATGTTTAGTCCGGCTTTTATTGCCCTATGCTGATAGGCATCATCAAGTAGTATAACATCAATATTGGGATCAGCAAATAGTAGTTTAGTAACAGCCTCAACCCTGTCTTCTCCAACAAACACCTTTATTTCAGGATACTTAAGTTTAATCTGTAATGGTTCATCGCCGCTTTCTTGAGCTGTAGAGCTAATTTCTACTTCTCTGAAGCCTTTAGTGCGCCTACCATAGCCTCTACTTAGTGTAGCAATATTATAATCATTGCGCAATAACTCAATAAGGTATTCAATATGTGGAGTTTTGCCACTGCCTCCAACTGCCAAATTGCCAACATTAATAATTGGAATATCAAATTCTGAGGATTTAATAATTCCCGAATCAAATAATAAACCCCGAAGCTTGGTGATAATTGCGTACATCTATTTTATTAAAGATTATTACTTATGCGAAAATACTAAGTTTTTGCTTACATCTACTATGTAAATTTGAATACACTATTTTTGTTATATACTCAGCACTTATGATATTGGTAATTTTTATTGTTAGACAGATTTATGAATTGTAAATTATTGTATATTTGTATAATTAATGACTATTGCAAGCTTCAATGGTCATAGTTAGTTTATACTATAGCTGTCATTTCAATTTCATGTTAAATTAGAGCCTCATTATATGCGAAACAATAATATTTTAATATTTATATCAGCATTATTTTTCTTTTCCATAAGCTCAGTAAATTCATTCTCTCAGGATACAACTTTTGCAAGAGAAACCATTCGTAAGCTTTGTAGCCCTGAGTTTGCTGGTAGAGGTTATGTTGACAAAGGCGATAGAATTGCGGCTGATTATATTTCTTCAAAATTTGCTGACTTTGGACTTAATGCCTTAACTAAAGATTATCTTCAGCCTTTTAATATGAAGATAAATACAATTACTAATGTCAATCATTTTATTATAACCGACGATACTTTGGTGGCTGGAGTAGATTATTATATTTCTAATGCTTCGCAAAGTATGAATGGCACTTTTGATCTTAAATTTATTAACGATAGCCTTTTTAATACAAATAAAGATTATATGCAGAATCTGTTAATGCTTAATCTTTCTGATAAAATATTAGTATTTGAGAGTTCTAAAAGTGATTTTAGGCATAAGTTTAAAACTGATATTGGAGGTCTAATCTTTCTTCATGATAATGATATAGGATATTGGGATTTTAGAGAGGCTCAAAATCCCAATAAGTATGTAATAATAGATATGTTAGATTCTTTATTAAATAGGAATACCAAGTCAATAAAGCTATCATTTAGGAGCAGATTTCATAATAATTATACTACCAATAATGTGTTGGGCTATGTAAAAGGCAAGGTGTATTTAGACTCATTTATTGTAGTTACTGCTCATTACGACCATATGGGTAAAATGGGACAAGATGTGTACTTCCCAGGCGCAAATGATAATGCAAGTGGTACTGCTATGATGATGGATTTAGCGAGATATTTTTCTGATTCATTAAATCAGCCAGATTATAGTATTCTATTTATTGCTTTCTCAGGGGAGGAGGTTGGTTTATTAGGTTCAAAATATTATGTTCGTAATCCGCTTTTTAATCTTAAAAAAATAAAGATGTTAATAAATCTTGATATGGTGGGCACTGGCAGCGAAGGCATTAAGGTTGTAAATGGCTCTGTTTATAAAAAGGAATTGGAAAAGCTAAGAAAAATAAATGCAGAGCATAAATATCTAAAAGCAGTAAATAGTAGAGGTGAGAGTTGCAATAGCGATCATTGCTATTTTTATAAAAATGGTATTCCTTCAGTATTTATTTATACCATTGGCGATGAGTATAAGGAATACCATAATATTTATGATACAGCAGATAAGTTGCCTTTGACTAAATATCCAGAGGTTTTCAGCTTAATTAGAGATTATATTATTGAGTATTAAATAAAATGGCAAATACAATTTTAGTATTAGCAAAATTATAGACAAAATATGTCGAAATTATATATTATTCCTACACCAATAGGAAATTTAGAAGATGTAACCTTACGGGCATTACGTATTCTCAAGGAAGTTGATTATGTATTGGCAGAAGACACACGCACATCGCGAAAATTCTTTAATCATTACGAAATAGATACGCCTTTGCGAGCTTATCATATGCATAACGAACATTCGGCTATGCCTGCAATAATGGAAGCATTACAGAATGCCGAAAGTGTAGCATTAATTTCTGATGCTGGAACTCCAGCTATTTCTGACCCAGGTTTTCTGTTGGTGCGCGAGGCCATCAAAAATAATGTTGATGTGGAATGCTTGCCAGGAGCTACAGCTTTTGTGCCAGCTCTTGTAAATAGTGGCTTGCCTAATGAGAAGTTTATCTTTGAAGGCTTTCTGCCACATAAAAAAGGTCGTCAAGGCAGAATTCTTAAAATGGCGGAGCATGAGCATAGTTTCATTCTCTACGAATCGCCTCATCGCCTTATTAAAACTCTTAAGCAGTTGTCCGAATTTCTTGAAGAAGATCGTCAAGCATCCATAAGTCGTGAGATTAGTAAAATGTTTGAAGAAACAAAACGAGGTAGTCTGAAAGAACTGATAGAATATTTTGATAAAGGTAAAATTCGTGGCGAGTTTGTAATTATTGTTGCGGGTAAAAGCAAGAAGTAATGTTTTGTGGTGAAGCTTAAGCTTTTGAATACCTTTATATTAAAGTAAAAATAGAGATTTGTGGTATTTTCAATTAAATGACAATAAATAATAATCAAGGATGTCAAATTGTTTCGTAAATTTGCAATCGATTTTAAAACTAAGGAAAGTAAATATTATATTATGAAGAAGTTAGCAATACAGTTAGTAATGGTAGCCATAGTTTTTTTTCTAGGCTATAAAGTTTTTGAAAGTATTATGGAGCCAGTAGAGTATAAAAAGTCTACTGACGTTCGCGAAAAAGTTATTAAAAGTAAACTTGGTTATATTAAAACTTTAGAGATTGAGTATAAGAAAGTTTATGGTACATATATTAGTAGTTTCGATACACTGATAGATTTCTATCACAATGATAGTATGCCTCAAGTAAAGAAAATTGGTACCGTACCTGATACTCTTACGGAGGAGGTTGCTTTGGAAATGGGTATTATTTCTCGTGATACTACACGAATTGCTATTAAGGACACGCTTCTTAAGGATATGGTAGATTTTAATGTTGATGAATTAGCATTTGTTCCTTTTACTCATGGAAAAAAGAAATTTGAGCTGAATTCAGGAACTGTGGTAAGAGCTAATTTTGATGTGCCTGTTTTTGAAATAAAATGTTATAAAGTAGATTACTTAGCAGAAATTAAAGCTCAGGAATTGCTTCATAATGATATTCTTTTAATGAAAGAAGAAGATAAATTTCCTGGCTTGAAACTAGGTTCGCTTACTGAGCCTTCTACTGACGGTAACTGGTAAGTAGTGTTGATAAAACAAATACATAAAATAGAGAATAAAAGTATCACTGCGGTAGATGCTTTAAAGTATAGAATGTCCATTAATGTAAAACTTGATGGACTTTCTTTGCTTATATTGCAAGGCGAAGAAACTATTGTTGCATTGAATTATCAATGGCAAGAGAGCAATTGGGAAGACTGTTCTACCAATTTTGAACAAATATTAAAGGATAATAGTTTTGTTGTCTTTAATTATAAAAGTGTAGATGTTTTTATTGAGAGTGTTCACTCTACTATTATTCCCAAAGAGTTTTTCAAGGATTTTAATAAGCAAGATTTATTAAGCCAATATTTGGGGAATAATGAGTTTATGGCTTTCTCTCAAGAACTTAAAGCAGAAGATGCTGTTTTGATTTTTGGCGTACATAAAATCTTGAATACTATTATTTCTAAGTATTTCGTAAATGCTAGAGTGCTTCATTCTTCAGCAATGTTTATTGATAGTGTATTATTGGCAAAGAAGAACAACTCTTATATATCACTGAAAGTAAGAACTAATAACTTTGAGGTAATTGCTTATAATGATAGTAAGCTTTTGGCGCATAACAATTTTGCATATAAAACAATTGACGAGTTTATGTTTCTATTGTTGAGTTTTGTAAAACAACAGCACTTTGATATTGATAAAACGAGACTAGTATTATGTGAGGATCTTTTGTTGGATTCCAAAATTGCCACTCAATTGAAAATGTTTTTCTCTAAAATAGAGGAGTTTAATAATAATGCTAATAATGAGAATGAAAAAGTATTTTATTCATTAAAAACCAATACTATAATTGCGAATAATTAGCGGCACATTAAAATCTAGGCGAATAAATACGCCAACAAACCTACCTGTGCGCCCAACCACTGATAAGGCAAAGGAAGCACTTTTCAATATTTTACAAAACACATACTATATAGAAGACCTAAACGTTCTTGATTTATTCTCAGGCACAGGAAATATATCCTACGAATTTTGCTCTCGCGAAAGTGATACTGTTACATCTGTAGAGCAAAATAGTAAATGCATTAATTTTATAAAAGAAATAAAGGAAAAATTTGAGTTGGATAATCTACAGGTTATTCAATCCGATTGCTTTAGTTTTCTGAAATCAGTAAAAAGTAAATATCATATTATTTTTGCTGACCCGCCCTATGATATGCCTAACTATGATGAAGTTATAGATTTGGTATTTTCTCGTGATTTGCTCGATGAAGAAGGGGTGTTGATTATGGAACATTCTAAAGATACAAATTTGAGTAAGCATGAGTTTTTTAAGGAGAGAAGGAAATATGGAGGTGTAAATTTTAGCTTTTTTAAGAAAGAATAACTGAATTTGGTGCTGAATTACTTTAATTAAATGCTGATTATTGAAATAAAAGATTATTTTTGCACGCAATATTATTTAATACAACACCAAGGTAGCTTATAATGTAGGTTCCTTTGATAATAAACAAACATTAATTATGATGAAAAAAACAACTAAACTATTTCTAAGTCTATTGGCTATGGTTTTAATAACTAGTTCTTGTTATAAAGAAGAGAGTTATTATACTGCGGATTATGACTTAACAATTACACATTATGATGTGGAATTTGATTTTAGTACATATAAAACTTTTTATATTACTGATTCTGTTGGCCTTATAAGTGACTATATTAAAAGAGGTGATGACAATTGGATAGCATTTTATGGCCGTAATGGAGCATCTGTAGCAGTAATAAAGAGTGTTACTCAACATTATTTAGATTTGGGATATACACTACTTGATTCAATGAAAACAAACACTGATAGTGCAGATTTTGCTGTGAATGCAGTAATGACACTAAATGAAGAAACTGGTTATTCTTATTATCCAGGATATTGGTATGGCTACCCTGGCTATTGGGGTGGCTGGGGATGGGGTTATGGCTACTATAAAGGAGCTAAATCTAATTCTAGCGGTGCATACTATGGTGGCTACTATGGTGGATATTATCCTTGGTATGGATATGGTTATTCATATACTTATAAAACTGGTAATTTGATGCTTGAGATGGCTGATGGTCAAAAAGTAAGAGATATGCTTAGATTCCTAAATCAAGGGCCAAGTTATTCTCCAGCTGATCCTGATGCTCCAACTATGCATTATGTATGGTCTGCATTTGTTGATGGATACCAATCAGGAGATAATAATGTTGATAGAGTAATCAATGGTATTGATGAAGCTTTTGAGAATTCACCTTATTTAAAACAGAATTAAGATAAGAATAATGAAAAGAACTATAATATTTATATTCGCAATGGTAATGTTTGCTTCGGTTTCGTTTGCAGATGGTGTGCCAACCAAGAATAATACAAATGCAACGAAAACTATTGCTGCGCCTAGTTTTGATGATGATAATTTCTTGCTTCCTGATGGATATTTTAATATCAATTATAACCTAGGTTGGTCAGTAGGCCAAATGAACTCTTATATTAATACAGCTTCGTATCGTGGGTTTTCTATTGATGGAAGAAAGTTTATTAATGATAATTTTACTGTTGGTGGTTATATGAGCTGGACAGGTTTCTACGAAAAATTTGAACGTAAAACATATCAAGTAGACAATAGTACAACTGTTACAGGTGTTGGAACAAACACTTATTATAATTTTAATATTGGAATGAATGTCCATTATTATCCACTTAAAAATGGTGTAATTAGACCTTATATTGGTGTAAATTTGGGACCAACATGGCAAACATTAAGTACTCAATTAGGAAGATTCTATATTGAAGACCGATCATGGCAATTTATGGTGGCTCCTGAATTAGGAGTATTTATACCATTTGGTGCAGGAAGTGATATTGGTATTAATACTGGTGTTCGTTATAATTTGGTGTCATTTAAAAATACGACCTTTGGTTTTGATCATGGCATAACTTATATGCAATGGTTTGTTGGTGTTACTATGGAATACTAAATTAAAAATTATCAAAAAATATATTAGGGGCTTTTAGCCCCTTTTTTTTTATCTTTGTTCTAAAGTTTTGTAATGAGAATTCTTATAATACATGAGGTGCATAAGGTGTTGGAGGACTTATTGCGTGGTAAAGGCCATTCTGTAGATTCCCTTATGCAATTGAGCAGAGATGAGATTTTGTCTATTCTGCCTAAGTATGATGGATTAATAGTGCGTAGTGCATTGAAGGTTGATAAAGAAATAATAGATGCTGGTAATAAGTTAAAGTTTATTGGACGACTTGGTGCTGGAATGGAAGGCATTGATGCCGATTATGCTACAGAGCATAATATTGTTCTTTATAACGCTCCTGAAGGCAATCGCTCTGCAGTAGGTGAGCAAAGTGTAGGTATGTTACTTTCGTTGTTTAATAACCTTAATAGAGCTGATAAGGAGGTTAGAAATGGTGTATGGAAACGTGAAGCTAACCGTGGAGAAGAAATACAAGGGAAAACAGTAGCAATTATAGGCTTTGGAAATATGGGAAGTGCCTTTGCCGAAAAAATTAGCGGCTTTGGAGCAAAAGTAATTGCATACGATAAATATAAAAAGAATTATGGAAATGAGTTTGTAGAGGAGGTTAGTTTGCAAGAAGTATTTAATAATGCGGATATTCTAAGCTTGCATACACCTCTGCAAGATGACACATTTCATATGGTGGGTAAAGAATTTCTAAAATCATTTAAAAAAGAGATTACTTTGATTAATACCTCAAGAGGACAAGTGGTTAATACACCTGATTTGGTAGAGTGTTTAAATAGTGGAATAGTAAAAGGAGCTTGCCTCGATGTTATTGAATATGAGGGAATGAGTTTTGAAGCTGTTATGAATAATGAAGATAAAGAAGTGTTTGATTTTCTTAAGAAATCTGATAAAGTTATTCTAAGCCCACATATTGCTGGCTGGACTCATCAAAGTAATGAAAGAATGGCCAGTGTTTTAGCTCAAAAAATATTGCTGAATACTGAATACTGCGAACTGAAGACTGAATAAACCCTACTTTTTAACTCTCTCAGGATTATCAGAAATAAATGCGCCCCAACTGCCATAAGATTTTTTATCTCCTATGGGATTTCTTTGATAAGCATGGCAAACTGCAGTTGCCAATCCATCAGTAGCGTCAAGCAAATCTGGAACTTTTTTTAATCCAATAATACTTTTCAACATAGCAGCCACTTGCTCTTTTGATGCATTACCATTTCCAGTAATAGCTTTCTTTATTTTTTTTGGCTCATATTCTGTATAATCCATATCTCTATGCAAAGCTGCGGCTATTGCAACTCCCTGTGCTCTTCCTAATTTAAGCATTGATTGTACATTTTTGCCAAAAAACTGTGCTTCAATTGCTAATTCATTTGGTTTATACTCATCGATAATAGCTAAAGTTTTTTGAAAAATCTTTTTTAATTTTTGTGAAGGGGTGCTAAGTTTGTTTAATTTTACCACTCCAAGGGCAATAAGTTCAATTTTATCGCCTTTTTGGTGGATTAGTCCATAACCCATAACAGTGGTTCCTGGATCAATTCCTAATATTATTCGGTCTTTACGCAAAACTTTAGATTTATTATTAATTATTACCAATGCCAACAAATATATATAAAACATACAATACTATTATAAAAACTGTAATAATAATAGTTTCTATTAGCTTTTTGATAGATCAATTATTTATTAAACAGAATATTATGGAGTTATGGAATAGCTTTATTAATATTTTTGATAATAATTACTCCATTGTATTATTTATAATAACCGTACTTGCAATGCCACTCAATTGGTCTATTGAGGCTTATAAGTGGAAGTTTTTGCTTAAAGATACCGAAGAAATATCTTTTTCTACTGCTCTACGAGCAATATTTAGCGGAACTACCATTAGTGCAGTTAGCCCTAATCGTACAGGCGATTATTTGGCAAGAGTATTTGTGCTTAATAAAACTGGTTTTTGGCATGGAGTACTAATTACTCTTATTGGTAGTTATGCGCAGAATATTGTTACTCTTGTGGTTGGAGGGCTTGCTTTCTTTGGACTTTTTGCCCCAACTCTTATTAACTTAGGCTATCTATCGGCAGATATACTTTTATACTTCGAAATAGTATTCTTTATAGTTTTAGTTGTTGTTATTCTTCTATATTTTAGAATTTCTCTTCTTACAAATATAGTTCCTAAAAAATGGCGAAGAATTCATATTATCGTTAATATTTTTAAGCAGTTTAAATTCAATAAACTTTCTATAGTTATTAATATTAGTCTATTGCGATACTTAGTATATACTTTACAGTATTTTCTTATTCTAAGAGCTGTTGGCTTTACCGATTTAGGTATATTTGAAGGAATGGCATTGGTTACTTCTATATTTTTATTAAACTCTATTCGACCAAGTATAGCATTATTAGAAATAGGTATTAGAGGCTCTGTTGCTATCTTTGTTTTTGGTTTGTATTATAGTTTTGATGGAGATTATCAGAATCAAGTTTTTGCAGCATCTTCTATTATATGGTTTATAAATATTGTATTGCCTGCCATTATAGGGCTGTTTTTTATTAGGGATCTTAAGTTTTTCAAAAAAAGCACAAAGAATGATTAATCAAATTCTATTAGTAGTTATAATTATTGCAATTATTTATGCTATTGTAGTTATTGCTTTTACTTATGGTTGGCGTAGAATAAAACCTACGCTTATTCCTTCTGATTATAAACCTAATAATCAGTTTAGTATTATCATAGCATTCTATAACGAAGAAGATAATATAATAAATCTACTATCGGATTTGGAAAAAATAGACTATCCAAAAGATAAATTTGAAATACTATTGGTAAATAATGAATCCATAGACGATACAGCAATTATTATCCGCGATTATATATTTCAGAACGACTCCAAAATGGTATTATATAATAGTGCCGGGGGAAAGAAAGAGGCGGTATGGAAAGGTGTAAATGAATCAGAGCATGATTATGTTTTATCATTAGATGGAGATTGTAGAATTCCACCATTACTTCTTAAGAACTATGATATAGAATTACAAAAACGAGATCTAAAGTTTATCTCTGGGCCAGTTGCTTTTGTTTCTAAAGGCAATTTTTGGGGAAGGTTTATGGAATTCGAATTTATGAGCTTGGTTGCTAGTGGGGCAGGTGCAATAGGAGTTGGGCTACCAATAATGGCCAATGCTGCAAATATGGTATTTGAAACTAAAGTG
>JAOZSY010000012.1:0-11734 GCA_029939445.1 Bacteroidales bacterium | reverse complement strand
CTTTAAAAGCGGAGTATGTTTACAATAGTGATATTGCTTCTGGTGATGATGTTTTTTTACTTAATTATGTGATTAAAAACTATGGACGAAAGTATATAGGGTTTTTAAAATCAGAGGATTCAATAGTTACTACTGAAGCACCTCTAAATATAAATTCGTGGGTGAATCAAAGACTACGTTGGGCCTCAAAGGCAAAGGGATACTCTATAAATGCTACAAGTATTACGGCATTGGTTATACTTGGATTTAATATGACTCCAATAGCTTTGCTTATTCTTTCATTTCTAAGTATTAAATACTTATACTTACTAGTTAGTATTCTTTTATTTAAAACAATAATTGATTTCCAAATTTTAAAATTAGCATCAATATTTTTTAATAAAAGACCTTTACTTAAACATATATTTATATTCGAAATTATATACCCTTTCTATATTGTAATTATTAGCTTTGCAGCACTCTTCCATAAGAAAGAATGGAAAGATGAAATATAGGAGGTGCTAGCTTTGGTTTTGATGTATCATAGCAATATAAACCAATATTAATAAAATAAAAAATCCCATAATAAATACATATTATGGGATTTTAAGAAATCTTATTCTATAATACTAAAGCTCATCAAATGCAGTTGAAATTCTGCTTGCTAAGTCAATAAATTCTTCTTGTTCAAGCTTTAGCTTTGGCTGCTTAAAATCCATATCATATATAGTATTTATAGGAATGACATGAATATGAGTATGTGGTACTTCTAGACCTATTACAGTAAATCCAATTTTCTTACATGGAACAATACTTTCTACAGCCTTGCCAATTTTTTTAGCAAACTTCCATAGTTCAGCAGTTGTATCATCATCTAAATCTAAGATATAGTCAACTTCTTTTTTAGGAATAACTAGAGTATGACCTTTAGCTAATGGATTAATATCCATAAAGGCAAAAAAATCGTCATTCTCTGCAATTTTATATGAAGGAATCTCTCCATCAATAATTTTTGAAAATATTGTAGCCATAATAAATTATCTATCTATTTTAACAATTTCGAAAGTCATAACACCTCTAGGAACCTGAATTTCAGCTAGATCTCCAACAGATTTCCCCAATAATCCCTTAGCAATAGGAGAAGAAACGGAAAGTTTTCCATTCTTTATATCCGATTCCTTTTCAGGAACTAGCATATATAGCATCTCTTTGCCATTGGCAGTATTCTTAATGGTAACTTTCGTTAATAAAAGCACCTTAGTAGTGTCTATTTTACTTTCGTCAATTAATCGAGCATTCTGAAGTAGTGTTTGTAGCTTCGAAATTTTTAGCTCCAATAAGCCTTGTGCTTCTTTTGCTGCATCGTATTCTGCATTTTCTGAAAGGTCTCCCTTATCTCTTGCTTCTCCAATTGCCGCTGATATTGCAGGGCGATCAACTGATACAAGTTGGTTTACTTCTGCCTTTAACTTATCTAAACCCTCTTCTGAGAAATATTGTATTTCTGACATATTCTATTATTTTTATTAATCTCAATTATAACAACGAATAAAGCCTTTGCCTTATTACATCCTTGTTATATTTAACTGTTAAATTGCTGTAGTCCTATTATTACCTCAGGAATGGGTTTATTTTTTTAATAAACCTTAAAGGTAAGGACTTGCTAACTATACATTATCAAAAAAATCAGAAGGCCTTTCGAGCTTCTGATTATCTGTTTGCAAAAATACGCAAAATTTTAATTCTATCTTACGTTTTATTCTAAAAGGGTAATTTATAGGTGAACTCTAATGCCTACACTATGAGATCCAGCAAATGGATTTGATGATTGGTAAGCATAATCAATGCTAAAACCACCTTCTTTACCTTTTTTGAATGGAGCACCAATAGAAAGACCAGCAGCGAATCCTGTAGAAGCTGTTGCTCTAGTTTGGTCATCAAGAATTCCATTCTCATAACCATAACCAGCTCTTAGCTCAAGAAATTGTCCCCACTTAAAGTGAATTCCTAGACTATGAATATCGTTGGTAAAAGAATTTGATGTAAAGTTATATGAAGGAATTAAATGCATTGTTTCATTTAGTTCAAAATCGTAGCTACCACCAATTCGGATAAGCGAAGGAAGTTCAAATCCTGCAGAACGCTGCTCCACTGTCATTGCATTGCTTTGACCAGGAACAAAACCTCTAAAAGAAAGACCATCACCTGAGTATTGCATATTCTGACCTACATTCTTAAGAGCTACACCAAACTTAATTTGCTCATCTTTACCAGTTACATACTGAATACCAGCATCAATAGCTATAGTAGAAGCTTTAGTATCAGAAGTAGATTGACTTATCATCTTAATATTAATACCACCATATATACTATTCGAGAATGCTTTAGCATACGATAAATTAATATTACTTGCCGTTGGAGCAAAAGTGCCAATACCGCCTTCTGGCTGATCAACAGTTGTAATTTCCATTTCGCCATATGATATTGACATAACAGATAATCCAATTACACCACCATTTTCTCCAAGTTTTTGGGCTACACCAAATGATGCAATATTAGTTCCAGTACCTTTTAACCAAGTAGTATTAGAGAAAATAACCTCAGTACTATGCGTATGAGCTAAACCTGCTACATTAAGAAATTGAGATTCAATTCCCATTACGTATGATGAGTTAGCACGAGCTAAACCATTACTTCTTGCCCACGGATTTATTAATAGCTGAGATGCGCCT
Organism: Bacteroidales bacterium; assembly: GCA_029939445.1. Classification (GTDB taxonomy): domain Bacteria; phylum Bacteroidota; class Bacteroidia; order Bacteroidales; family UBA1556; genus UBA6267. Next base: position 9,023 of record JAOZSY010000012.1, on the reverse strand, counting down.
GCCTCTCCGGCTCTATCTTTATTTCCTGCATAAGCCTCACCAAATACTAGTGTAAATACTAGGCTTAAAATTAATAATTTGTAAATTTTATTCATTTGCATAAATTTTAATTATTCCAGTAATTTCGGAACTGTTTTAAGAAAACTTACATATAAAAAACCAATTTCTGATTAGCCTTTTATATGTTTGTTCTCATATACTATGTTTATGATATAATCTTATTAAAATGCATTTAAGTCAACCGGACGTAATACACCAAACCATTTTATTACTTTCTCACCAATACTTGGTGCATTAATGTGGATATAATAAACACCACTAGCAATAGGAATATTAGCTTGATTCTTAAGATCCCAATCGATCCATGTATTTGTTTCGTCCTTACTATAAGTACGAACTAAAGTACCATTGGTAGCAAAAATCTTAATTGTACAACGCTCAGGCAGATTAGTTATTCTAACTCTATTATCAAGTTGATCCGACTCGTAAGCAGAATAAGCATAATAAGGATTAGGAACAACTCTTATTAAATCTAAAGCTGAAACTGCTGTTTCGTTATGACCAATTTTTGCTGCAATATTATTTGTATTGAAAGAATATGCTGGGTAACCATTATTATAGCCAGTACCACTAGCACGATTCCAAACGTCTTTCTTGTACGAATGATCTACTCTTAGTTTTACCGTAGCTTCATTATTCAACCACTCTTCTTCGTTCGACATTGGAATACTTACCCACATAATATCTTTCTGCATAACGACTCCTCCAGTTGGAGACTCCATTCTTGTTCTTAACCATTCGCAGCCATCATAAGCTGGAGATGAGTTATTCTTGTCAGCATTTCTGAAAATATATAAGAAGTGCTTTCCTCCCATAAGTGGAGAACCAATACTTGTAGTGAATGCACTTGAAGGATTGAATTGCATATCGTTACCATTCTCTCCAACTAACCATGAAGATTCAGCATAAGCAATATTTAATCTCTCACCAGTTTCAAGGCTAATTGCATAACCTGGGAACCAACCCATACTCTCGGCATTAATATAGTTAGCATCTTCAGGATTAGTACTTGAACTAGTACCTGTTGCAAAGTTGCCATCTTTATCTATAGAAGCATGCTTTCTAAGACTCATCTTAGCAACATTACCTTCATTACCTGCAGGGTCGTCACCAGCCTCTATTACAACACAACGTGACCATAATGATTTATCCTTTGTAAATACAATATCTACACTTTCTAGATATTCCATTTTAGAAATTTTAGGCATTACTGCAGGTCCGTTTTTATAGTTAGATACTAAACGATAAGGGGCCCATGTTCCTCCTAATAATTTTTCATATTTTTCTGAAGGGTCAACCCAAATAGGGGCAGATCCAGATGGTGCAGAAGCGGGTAAAGGGTCATAATCATTATGAAAAGTTTTACTCTTATCATCTACAACCCCTGCACGAATCCAGTTAAAAGCACTTGGAGTTTCGAAGTCAATATCTTGAGCACCATCAATATCTGGCCAACCTGCTAACCACATCTTAGAGCTATCTTTATATGTAATTGTAGCAGAAATAAATCCATTAGTTACATCATCAACGTCTCCTGCTCCTTTATTTTGCTTTATTTGAACACTAAATCCTTCATCTAAGAATAATTGTTCATTACCCAATTGAATGGTCATTTCGGCAGAGCCTAATAATGCGCCATCTTTATATAAATCCCAATACGCAGTATCTACTGAACCTATAGGAATAAATTTCAGTTCATAGTTTGCTGCTTCAATTCTCAATGGATCAATAACTTTTACGTTAATTGGTCCATGATTATTTGTGTATTCAATTTCTATTTTCTGATTCTCATCAAGAATGCTTTGAATACTAGCTTTTGTTAGCTCTAGCTCAACACCACCATTACCACGGCCATCAAGACGAGTAATCATTGGACCATCACCATAATTTGAGTTTGCTTGAGTACCTTCTGCCTCTGCATTAGGAATATGTGGCATCAAAGTATGAACTCTAATTGGACCCAAAGCAGATTTACGACCTGCTAAGTATGGTCTCTTTTGACCTTTTAGACCATTAAGTACACCTGGGTCTTGTGAGTAAATTGCATATTGGTTATAAGCATATGCAATTGCTACATAATAGTATTTCTTATTATTTACCAATCTACGGTCTCCTACTGCAAATTCATCTTCAAATATTTTAAATGAGTGGAGAACACCTTCATCACTAGCTTCAACCATCAACTGAGGTACATTTCCACCTAATTTATCATTTTTAGTATAGTTTACTAAATTTCCAACTTCATCTTTTAAATCGCATTGACCAACTAAACGAGCTTTATCAGGATTGTAAAGTTCAGCAACAGATACTTCATTATCGGCCAATTGATATATTTGATATCCTTGGAAACGATATTTTGCGTCTAAAGTGTCGCTAATAGCAGATATAGTTACGTCTTCTTCCCAATAATCTTCATTAGTATTATTTGATGCTTCAATGTTTTTAAGATATAAAACGAGAGTCTTGTTTAACTCTTGAGCTAATAACTCTGGAGCATCAGGACCATCAAGTACTTTAAAGCAGTTATCGAATAACGCTTGTGCTTTATCGTCAACCTCACGAAGTAATTCTACTGAAGCCCATGCGCCACCAGTAGAAGCACGTGCCCAAGGAATACCAACTGTAATATAGTTAATTGCACCAGATTCTAAAGTAAAAGGTCCTGCAGATTGCATAAAACGACGGTCACCAGCAGCATTCTGATCATTCTTCTCAGTCCAATCACTACGTCCTGGGTCAATTTCGCCAGTTCCCCAATTACAAGGGTCTGTATCTCCTGGAAACATAAAATCACACTCAATAGTACCTTGCTGATAAGCATTACCACCATATGTCATTTTACTACCATCTTTCCAAATTCCCTTAAGCATATTATAATACTCAGGAGCAATATCTGGGTCACGAATTGCTGATGGCCCCGAAGAGTTATTATGATATACAAAACGACGCATACCAAATCGTTCATTGTCAATAATTGTATCTCCAAAGTTTACACCGTTGATACTCTCATCACAAATTTGAACCATATTTCCGCTTCCATCATCTTCGTATTTTGGGTTGTCTTTACCATCGTTATCCATATAAGGACCTTGGAAAAAGTCAACACCAATTGCTGGTGGCTGTGTTCCATAATCCTGAGGACGACCACTACCATCTTGCTCATCACCATTATAGCAATAACCTAAACCACGTGCTACATCACACCCAACATAATCGTCAGTTGCATCACCTAAGTCAGTATCAACCCACTGGCTAAAGTATGTTTCGGTAAGTCTAAAAGTAGAACGGTTAATGATTTCGTATGTATAGAAAGTCATATTATTAATCTCATCGTTGGTAGAGAAAGCAAAAGCTTGAGCTCTAATTTCAACACCAATAGCCTTACCTCTTGTTTCAGAGTGGATATTGCCATTGTCATTAAAAATCCACCAAAGAGTTTGGTCACCTTTAAGAACAGCATCAGCCATTATTCCACCTTCAGCAGTTGGCTCATAATAATATGAACCATCAGCAGCTCTAGTAGGCTTACATAGTTTGTTTTTAATATCGTAATAAGGATAATCTCCTTGTTCCCATTCATATACTCCATTGCTATTTAAATCAACAAAAGGAGCTAACCAAGCACTTTGTCCTTTGGCTACATCGCCATTTGCTGGCCAGTCTTTAATAATTTCAGGCACTGCATAATCAGGATAATCAGAGTTATTATATTTTAAAAGAAATGCATCAACTTGTTCACGAGTAATAGCATAATGCTTATCAAACTCATCACATACTTCTCTACTAACAGAAGCAGTTCCATCAATAGTAAGAGGGCCAGGCCAAAAGTCATCACCATTACCACGGTAACGCTGAAAGGCTCCTTTTAGCTGTCCATTGACATCAGTTCCACCTAACCAAAGTGAGGCAGAGAACATTGATGTTTTTTTAGAACCTTTAGGAATCTCATATTGAGCAGTACCTTGCAAATCCCACCACATATCGCCACCAGTATTTATACGGGCACGTACGTTATTTAGGTTTATTTCGTTAGAGGTTTTTCCAGGTAAACATCCAGCTGCTGTACGAGCATTGCTGGAAGTGCTTTTGCTTCCTCCGTTGTTAACATTGCCCTTATACTCCTCAGCATTTGCTGTGAAATGAAGCATAATGCTTATTAATGCTAAAACAAATATATTAGTAATTTTCTTCATAATTTCTATATTAATATTTTGCTGTTTAGAAGTTGAATAATACACCTAAACGAATTCTTCTAGGTAATGAATACATATATGGATTGTTTACTCTTAAGCTATACATATCGCGAAATGCGTCAGGATCTTCCATTGCATTAATTGCATCTTGATATTCTGCAGAAGTTAAATAACCATCATCATCAGGGTTTCCTGTATATCTATAAACACTCATTACATTTCTTGAATCAAGTAAATTCAATACCTGTAAATAAACATTTAAATAATGAGGAGGCTTATTACTTCCTTCTTTACGTTCTAGGAAAAAGTCTCTGTCGATACGTAAATCCATACGATATTGCCATGGTAGGCGCGAACCGTGAATAGATCCCGAAAGAATAGGAGATACACCACCAGGCATTACTGCAGATGTAACATTACTCTGACGACTATATGGAGTTCCTGAACCTGCTTGCATTACCAAATTCACACCAGTATTTTCTAGTAAACGAATAACTTTCACCTTATTAGTTCCTTTAATACGACGCTTGATAGTTGGACCATTATATTTTTTGCCTCTACCATAACGGTAATCAGCAGTAATATTAATGGTATGATTTCTATCTTGTGCAGTTGGGCTTAATGTACGTAAGTTTGGTTGACCAGAAGTTACGAGGTTAATTCCTGAAGTAGAACTTGAACCTGTAGCGTTAGCGAACTGAAGAGTATAACTAACCTTCATCCAAAGATTTTTTGTTCTTCTTAAGTCATAAGTAACTGTCATACCTTTTGCAGTACCAAAGTCAATATTATTATAAGAAATATATGATACAGGATAAGCACTTGTATAACGGAATGCTTGAATCTGATCTCTCATCTCACGATAATATGCTGAGAATTTTAAAGAAGAAGATTGTGATAATTTTTGTTGAAAACCTAATTCGTAATCAGTAGTTCTTTCAGGCTTCAAATTAGGATTATTAATAGCAGTATTTCCATTCTGATTAATAAAGTAGTAATTCATTATAGGTATTCTATTTCTACCAGTAGGACGCGATGTTAGAACATCGTAGTGAGCAAAGAATAATGCTTCGTCAGAAATTGGGAAAGAGAATGAAATACGTGGAGAAATTGTGTTTTGAGGAGTGTAATCTTCAAATGCTGAAGGTTTAAGCTCTGTTTCGCCAGGATTGTGTAAGAAAGGTGCAATTCCTGATGCAGTTTCAATAGTAGTAGGATCATTAATCTCTGTACCTGTTGCATTATACCAAGTATCGCCATCTCTATAACCTACTATTTTAGTTGGATTATTTACATCATTTACATAAACAACATAATTGTCACCCATATTTTCTGGAATTTCACCAGCTATATCATTAGGTTGCAATTCCGAAACTGTTTTAGCTTCTGCAAATAAGAATGGATCTTTAAGAACTTTTTGGTTAGCATCAAATCTGTCGAAACGAACACCAATACTTAAAATTAAATCATTAAAAGCAAATTTGTCTTGTATGTATCCTGCCATATATATTGGCTCATATGCTCCAATTGCTCTTGTTTTATTTCCGTTTGCATCTACTTGAGTAAAGAAATCGTCAAAGCTAGGCTTAGAACTTAATTTATTACCATAAGCATCATAACCATGATAAGAAACGTAAGGGTTACCACTATTTAATAACTCATCCGTACTAAACATATCCAAAGAGAATGTACTAGGATCGTAGCTGTCAAGATCAATCCAGTCGGTACCATCTACTGGTAAACCTAATTTTGTTCTTAATTGCTTGTCAAAAAATGACTGAGTAGCGGCGTCGTAAAGTCTGTCGTAATCTACATGAACATATCCATCTAACATAAACTCATGAGGATTTGAATAATCTAACTGCTCAATATGACGATTAGTAATACCACGCATTAGTGTCCATAGTCCTGCAGGATTATAACCTACAGATAATTCTTTACGTTGCTCATATTGAATACCAAATTTAATTTCGTGATTCCCAATATCTGCAGATCCATTAGCATTGAATCCAATTCTAGATTCTTCGAATTGTGTATTTCTATTATATGGAGTACCAGTATTAGTATATAAACCATAAACGCTTCTCGGAAGCTGACCATTTAATAAGGCACCTTGACTCTGTACAGTAAGAATATTACGGTAAAATGGGCTGCCCTCATCATAAAAAGAATAATACTGATCAGTATAATTACTAAGATTAGGATTTACTTCAGAACGTTGAAAGTCATATAGAGTATCTCTAAAACCATTCATTACATATACGCCTTTAAGTCCTAAAACAGTATCTTCACCTAGCTCATAAGATTTTTCTGAGTAAGTAGTGAATTTACCAACATAACCATAATCAAATAGATTTTCGTTATGATTAGGATTAAAAGATTTTGAAGAACGTTGAGAGTAATCTGCTTGAATACTATAATATACATTCTTAATTAATGCTTTACTGTCTTTCTCATCAGGAAAACGTTGAGTAAATCTTCCGAATACTCTCCAGTCTTGGCCTGTAATTTGTCCGTTATTGGCAGAGTTCAATAAAGAGTTAGAAATACTCCAATCAGATCTGTTTGTCCAGTTATATGAGCCTCCAAAAGTTAGTGTTGTATTATCAGTAGTTCTAACGTCAATTTTACCTTGGAAGGTAGCAGACTTTGATACTGCATTTTCACGAGTCTTAAGATGCTCGTACGAATCATCAGTTACATAGTTTGATGTAGGGAAAATACCAAATCCAGTAGGTGATTTGAATAACGGATTTTGCTCTAAATAATTAAGGTCTTCTTCTGTTATTCTATGAGTTCCTGTAGAAGCAGGGTAACCATCTCTATTGTACTCATACTCTCCAGCAATGAAGAAACCAAGTAAAGAGGTATTCTTTGTAGAATCTTTTCCCATGATTAGTGGACCGTTGATGTTAAAACCAACTAAGTCGTGACCAAATCCATCAAGCAATTCAGAAGTAACACCTTCAACTCCGAATCCGAAAATACGAGAAGGACCTTTAGTAGTAATATTTACAATACCACCAGTAAGGTCACCATATTGTGCAGGAGTACCACCAGTAATTACTGATACCTGCTCAATAGCTGATTTTGGAATTTTAGCAGCGCCAATTACACGAATTCCATCAATATAGGTAGCAGTACCACCTTCACGCTGACCACGCATACCACCCATTTTACCGTTATCATCAGAGAAAACTCCTCCAACAGTAACAGCAACAGCTTCAGCCGAACGACCTGGCATCTTTGCTATCTCTTCAGCAGTCATTGTGCCTCCAGTAGAAGTTTGATCTTTATCAATTAATGGAACTTTATATTCTTTAACAACAAAAGCTTCAAGCTGCGTTGCAGAAGATTCTAATTTTATATTTAAGAAACGTGTCTTGTCAGAATTAACAATAACACCTTTCATCATTAGCTTGGCATAACCTACATAAGTAACTTTAACATCGTACTTACCTGGGGCTAAAGGCTTAACTTTATAATTACCGTCGAAATCAGTGCTTCCACCATTCACAACTTTCCCTCCTTGTTCCACAATAACGTTTGCGAACGGAATAGGTAGCTTAGTCTCAGAATCAGTTATCTTACCTTGTATTGCTCCCGATTGCGCGATTGCAAATACAGACATAAGCATTATAACTGTAGACAATAGTAATTTTTTAATCATAGAATTTAATTTATGTGTATATAATCCTAGTGCATTTTAAGGCTGCAAAAATAGAAAAAAAATCATACCGATTAACTTTTCTTAACACAGCTTTACTTATCAATATATGGAGGGTTAAGTACAGCGTCGTAAATGATTGCTTGATGTAAATCAAAATCAGTATTTTCTGTACTTTCTACCTCGTTATTTATACTCGTTTCAAATTGCTTATCTTTCTTGTGAATATGATGATCTTCATTATTATCAAATTCAGAATTTTTAGTTGCTGGTTCAAGAGTTATTATTTCCTCTTCTTCCTCCTCAAAAGTATCCACTTCTTCGTCTTCAGGTAAATACTCATTATATTCTTGTGGAACCGTATTTTTAGTTTCTTCTATAAATGTGTTAATAAAATCATTTAAACCAAAATTCTTATTTTCGTTAGCCGACTCTACTTCATAATTAGAATCCTCAACCTTAGGCTGAGGATTTTTATCAATATTCTTTTTATACTGTTTGTATCCAAAAAATAAAAGTGCTATTATGATAGGTAAAGCTTGTTCCATAAATAATATTTTACGAGAAAAAAATAAACAAGGCACAAAGGTACATTTTTATTTTGTAAAATTTGTTAAAAATATTGCAAAATGGACATGGTTTGAATGATTCTTATCATTATAAAATATAGTAATTGAACGCATTATTTCATATTAAGATATTTATTATAAAAAAACGTGTTTCGAGAATTTGAATTTTGAATTATGTAGATAATTTGTTGTGCTTATATTGCATTATTTGCTCCTATTATTTCCAATATTAAATAAATGTTATCCTTACGTTAATAGTGGTCATAAATTGAATTAGAATTCTATTTTTGCAATCATTAAATAGTAATTAAAACTTTATGGCAATGTTGAATCGATTATTTATAGTGATTGCGCTTATTATTGGAGCAGATATTTCTTCTTTGGCTCAGGATAAAAATAGTTTTACTACATATTGGGACAATGGATTGAAAATAGAGAGTGCTGACAAGGCGTTTAAACTAAAAATGGGTGGTCGCCTTCAATACGATATTATGGTAATGACACAGAGTGATTCTTTAGCTAGTGCATTCCCCG